>JAFLBZ010000019.1 GCA_017303715.1 Rhodothermia bacterium
TCAATGGAAGGGTTTTGGTCTTTACTAAGACCTTGGTTAAGACCTCATCGTGGTATTTCACAAGAAAGGCTCCCTTACTATTTGGGATTCTTTGAGTTTTTACACAATATTAGAAAACGAGGACAAGTTGCACTTTCTGCTTTGGTATCCCTCTTAGTAACAACTTGAAATCATAATTGAGCCTTTATTTTTTACTAGGATTTTTGAATAAGTGCCTCTATTTTATCTTTAATTTGGTCATAGTATTCCGATTTTACCATGCTAAATTTACGAATAATTTTTGTCTTTTCTATCGTGAAAAGTTTGTGCATCTTCACAACCGAACTTTCAGGCAAAATTCCTATTTCCAAATCTTCGTTGTCTAAATTTACCGAATATTCATCTTCAAAACGGTTACTCGTAATCACACACACTAAAATATCTGGAAATGAATTATTGTAATCATTATTTGATACAATCAAAACAGGGCGGCGTTTAGTCGCACTCAAATCTGAATAAGGAAAAGGCACTAATACAACTTCTCGTTGCTTATAGATTGTCCCAAGCATTTGTATCCTCCTTTCCCCAAGCATGATTTATAGAATACTCTGTCAAATCTTCTGTATAATCTTGCATGAAAAGACCATACTTTTCTTGAAAAAGTATATCAATTAAGCGATTCATTTTTGCCAAAAGCTCCGTATTACGCAACAAAAGTATTTCTTCTTGCATAAATCGGTATTCGCTCAATGGAATTTGTATAGTATTCATAAATTTACACGTTTTAGACACAAAAATAATAAACCTTTACAAAATACACAACTATTTTTTGGCAATTTCTCCTTACAACAAACGTTTTTTCACTTTAATTTCTGCTCTGTGATTATTCCACTAAGAAAATCATCTATCTTACTACAAAAGCCATGCCCTATTGGCATTTTTTTTCCGAGAACGGAAAAGCATTTGTGCAGGGCGGGATTAATAGCACTACTGTTTCCACACGCACAAAAGCCAATAGAAAGCACAAAAGTTCAATTTAGCACGTCTGTCCGCCTTGCCACAAATGCAATGTTAGGCACAGTTTTTACTTTTTTTCGTTACGCAGTTGCTCTATTTGTTCAACTGTTAAGCCAGTGTGTTTGGCTATTTCTCCGTTTGTCAAACTTGTAGTGAAAAGACTTTTTGCAAATTTTACTTTTTCGTCTTTCCGTACTTTCTCTTCAGCCTCAATTTGTAAAGAAAGTGCCTCGCTTGCTTTGACGTGTAAGTAATCCAAATAACGGTTATAGCCGTATTGTTGTTCTTTGTCCAAACGCATTACGTCCAAAACATCTTTCGCCTCTGCCAAACCTTTTGCACTAAATTCGTCTTTGACTTCACTATTTTTCAAAAAATAAATCCACTCATCAAGCATATCTTTTGCTACATCATTGAATTGATTTACTTTAATGATGTAGTATTCAGGAAAAATATCTGATACGTTTTGCTTGGTAAAAGTTTCTTTTTGTTTGCTTGAAAGTTGTAACAAATCTTTTTCGTGCAAACCCTGAAAATTGGTTGTACCCTTATAAACATAGTCTTTGCCTTGCCCTAAGTCAAAATAGACAATATTCACAGAGATTACTTTTTTGATTTTAGAATAGGGTTGCCCTAAACTCAGATTTTCAGTTAAAGCCTTAGACGCACCATAAGCCATACGGTGAAAATAATCTATTTCGTAAGTATTTTGAATTTCTACAATAATCAGTTCATTTTTTGAGTTTTGTGTTAAAATATCTACGCGGTTGTATTTATCCTCATCTGTTTCTTGGTTACCCTCACCTTCCAAAATCTTTTGAATTTTGATGTCATCAAACAATAGTTCAGACAAAAAACCCTCCAAGATAACAAAATTAGCCTTATTGCGAAGTAGCTTTTTTACAGCCCAGTCAAAACGAATTAGTTTTTTGCTCATAAAATGCTTTGTTTTAAACTATCTTGGCTTCCAACCACTTGGAAATTTATTAGACTCTCCTGTTATCTCTTCCCAAAGTCTGGATAGTTCTACTCTGGTTTGAGAATACTTATAGTCATGAACCCCGTCAACTTTGTGGGATAGGATTGTTTCCCCATCCGATGCGACATGAATGTGGTCAGTATGGATATTTCTTCCGCCAGTACTGACCAAAAACGTGCCGTCAGAAAGTTTTTTTACTTCCATTTTTGAAAATTAATTAAAGTCTTGCCTACTCTAAAAACGTCTCGGCTTCCGTTACAGCAATTAAATATGTGATTTATAATGGTGCTTAACGGTTTGCAGCTTGGCGAAGTGGCGGACTTTGAAGCACTTACTTTCAATTTAGAACTAAACTTCTTTTGAAAACTGAATGTTCAATTTAGCACTGCACCCGCCATTACGCCAAACCGCTGTTACCGGCTGGGCTTCTTTTCTCGTCATACAATTACAGTCGCTTTTTCGTAAAGTTCCGGCAAACAATTTTGTCTCATTCTGAATTTTGTTCCGTGATTGTGTCCGGTTCTTGCATCAAAGTCAACCAAAATATTTCCTTTCTCAATTTGGTTTAGAAAGCCGTCAAAGTTGAACTTCTGCAACATCATCACTTTACTGTATTTGTATAACTCTCTGTCGCCATCTTTTTTTACTTCTGCTTGAACGTAAAAACAGTTTAGCAACTTTGTTCCTGCTTTATTGGAAAGGTCGTCAAAACCCCAATATGGTTGTGGGTCAAGTTGCCCCAAGCCAACTCTACTTTTAACTTGTTTAAGCCACTCACTATGCTTGTCTGCAACTTTACTACTGTCAAACGAGATAAGGACTTTGCTGTTTTTACGGTCAATTACAACTTGAAAGCCCCTGTCACTTGGTGAAAGCCCGTGAATAGTTTGCCTAAAACTCATTTCATTGTCGGAATACTTTTTTCCTGCTTCTTGGTGTGCCCAACCATATTTGAGTAATAAAACTTGTGGAACAAATTTTACTGCTCTTGGCGAAGGCTCAATGTGAAATAGTGTTGTAAGCGAAGAAGTATTTAATCTTTGAGTTTTTAATTCCCATTCTGCGGCATTTGGAATTGGTAAATTGTTTTCTTCAATTCCCAACAAATCTTCAAGTGTATTTCCAATACCACCGTGATTTCCGTGTCTTGCGTTATCTATCCAACCTTGTTCAGCAATTTTCTTTAGCTCTGTTATTAAGCTGTCTTTCGTGTATATCTTCATTATTCTGTTTCTTGAAATAAGGTTAAGGGGCGTAGCCCTATTAACTCACTTTGTTTTTTATTACGTTCAATTCTCTGTTCTGCCATTTCGCAATAGTCGGGTGATAACTCAATGCCGATATAATTCCTTTTATGTCCCATAGCCACAACTGCGGTTGTTCCACTGCCCATAAATGGGTCTAAAATTGTCTGTGCAGTCGTGGAAGAAATTATCCTGTCAATAAGTGCAACAGGAAACGGTGCAGGGTGTTCATTCTTCATCTCTTGTTTAAACTCCCAAACATCACCAAAGGCGTTAGCCTTTGGTGCAAGTTTGAAGTTGTTTTTTGGAATAAGATATATGACTTCATAAGTCGGTAAAAAGTAACCCGGATTAAAATTTATACCGCCTTTTCGTTTCCAAATTATGATTTGTCTAACGGGCAAATCTCTAATAATGTCTTGTCTGTCTTGAAGCAAACCGTCTTGAACTCTCCACTTGTGGTTGTAAAAAATTGCTCCGTCATCTTTTATTAGTCGGAACATTTCTTTTAAACAGTTGTGTTGCCACTCCGCATATTCTTCGTGTGGCATATTGTCGTCATAATGACTGTAACCATTTACTAATGCTGCACCTGCCCATTTTCCACCACGTCCGTCTTTCATACCGTTTCCGGTTGAATTTTTTAGGTTGTAGGGCGGTGAAGTTACCACCAAGTCTAAGCACTTGTCCGGCATTTCACGCATAACAGTCAAGCTGTCACCGTTGATAATTTTGTTTATATATTTCTCTTCAAATGTCATTCGTCTTTGAGTATTATTTGTCACCGTTCAAATTTACGATTTTAATTCACTGTCTGTTCGTTTGCAGTCTGTTTTTTAGCCTTGCCGGTAACGTAAAATTATAACCGCCGTTGCTTTTTTTGTGGGTTTCAAGGCACAAATGTTCGGATACGCACAAAGGTTTCTTTCTTGCACAAACTTTCGGATTTGCACTTCTGCCCACAAAAAAAGCAATGGTCGGTTTATAATATGTTATGTGCATTTCATTGTCTTCTAATTACTTCCATATTAACAAATTCATTGTTTAAAATTTTAGGTTTATTCTCTGATTTTGTATCATAACCACATTTTGTATATTTAAAATGGTCTTCTTCAAAATCGAACAAATGCCCTTCAATTATATATTCTAAATTATTTCTTTGTATTTTAAAAAACACTCGTTTATTACGCCGATATTTTAATGCTAAAACCTTGAACGAATGAAAATCACCATTTTTGGCTCTTAAATATGTTGATTGTTCATTTTCCAATTGAACCTTTTGCAATTCGACTGAGTTTTTGATAAAATCTATAATTTCATTCGGCTCAAATAACTCTGTGTATTGGTATTTATCTTGTGTTTTAACAACCTTAAATGCTTGATTAATATTAAATAAAATACCATTTTCTACTTTTGAAATTTGCATATAATCAATTAATTGATAATATGCATCTATTAAATTAAATTCTTCACGCTTTGTTTCAATAATACAGCAAGGTGGCTGATAATCTTTAAGGTCATCAATAGTTTTATTGTATATAGAAATGTCATACCTGTCGTTTTCAACCCAAATTTCAACTAACTCGGGATAAATCTCTGAACTATTTGTTAAAAACCAAATTAATGATAATCTTACTTTTTCTTCTGGTTTATAGGCTGGTAAACCAATCTCGCCACGAATCGGGCAAAATGCATAAGTTAAGAAATCATCTTTCGTATAACTTGAATAATTATTTGTAGAAAAATTATTCATTTATCTTTCAAAGTAATTAGTAATATTTGCAATCACGTAATTATCCCACATGTTTTCTGTAATTGTTTTAAAATATTCATTTGTATCAGGAAGATTGTCACTTTTTGTTTCTAATTCATCTCTAAATGTTGCACCAACTCTTTCTCTATAACCGCTGCCTTTCAAGTCCATAACATCATTCCAAAAGTCATATTTACTACCTTTATCAAGTTTTTGATTGTGTAAGAAATCGTAAATTTTTATTGATGTATCAGAAATAAAAGTTTTGTAAAGTGTCTGAAATTGAGTTTGAATTTCATCAATAAGTTTGCCAATATCATCATTGTTTATTTCAGTTCTCAATTCCGTTAATAATTTCATTATTTTATCATTTATATCTTTTGTTACTGTTCTTAAAATAGATTCAGCACCAATCTTTTGAGCATCATAAAAAATGTCAATGCCACGTAAATCATAGAAGCCGTAGCGCCTATTAATCGCCTTAATTGTCATTGGGGCGTAGTTATATTTAAAATAATTAATAAATTTATCCGTCAAATCTTTATAACTGTAAAAATTCAAATTTGAAATTTTATGAATTTTATTTTTTGTCTCAATAATTAAACGTTCTTCATCGTCTGATAAACCAACACCTGCTAATATTTGATTAACATCAGATTCTAATTTATAAAACTCTTTTTTATAAAAGTCTCTTCTTTCGTCAATTGTATTTAGTAAATCTAAAGCAAGTTCATCTCTATCCGACTCAACTTTTTTTGTGTTTTTGGGATTAAATAGTAATTTTCTAACTTCTTTGTTGTAATATAATAGAGCATCGTAGAATGGAATATTTGAATCTGGTATTTCAGTAATACCAAGACCATTTAATACATCTTGAATTATCCCACGTCTTATTATTATTCCTTCTTCTCGATTATTTGCACCTTGTTCACTTTCTGGCTGATTTTTTTTTGACAATACAACTATCGCAACTTTGGTTTGATAATTAGACAATTTATCATTGAAGTGATACTCTAACAAGTTTCTGATATTTGCATCTGGTGCATTTTGATATTCGGTTGTAAAAACACAAATAGTTCTTTTGTCTTTAATATAATCATCAATATCTTTTCTATTTTCGTTAGCATCAATGCCCTTTGTGTCAATTATTGATTCAAAATTCTCGAATAAAGATTTTTTTATTATGTTAGAACTCAAATGAATATATATTTTTTTTGGCAAAGAAAATTCAGGTAGTTTTGCACTATTTAAGTCATCAAATGTTTCTTTTAACCAAAGTCTTTCATTTCCGTATAAAGTTGGATAATTGATTTCTATTTTTTTTCTGTTATGAATTTCTGCTCTTGTAATAATCAATTCTTTAAACTTCTCTAAATTTTCGGATTTCGCAAATTCTTCTTTGCATAAATCAACTTTTTTACCCTTAACAAATATTTCATTAAGGTTTATAATATTTCTTAAAGCCCTATTTAACTCAGGTGTAATAATTTGTTTACCTGGTTGATTAGGATTGTCTTTATCTGGATTTATAGAATTTTGTATGAATTCGGCAAAAACATTTAAAATGTCTTTCAATTCCTGCTCGTTATAAGGTTCAATTACAATTTTAGAATCAGTATCGCCTAACAATAACTCAACTTCACATAGAGTTGTATATCCGACACCTGTTTTTAATATTTCTGAAACTTCAATTAAATCTGAATCTTCTTCTTTCTCATGATAATTTAACAAATTAAATAAATGGCAAATTGCAGTAGTTTTTCCTGCGCCAACTGTTCCAATAAATGCAATTTTATATTTATCGTAACTCAAAATTTCTTCAATTTCAGAAAGGTGTTTAAGTTTTGCCTTCAATGTTTTGGTTACAAGAACATCATAAAAATTTCTTTCAGAAATTCTATTTGATATTTCAGCATTAATTCTTGTTCTTAGATTTTCTATATCCATTATCATAATTTTTATATGGTTTCAATTTTTGCACATAACATCTGTATTGCCGCAATATTGCGGCAATATCCTTATTGTCTATAGGTCAGTTAACTGATCCAAGGGGCTTACAAACTTGGCAATAGCCCGCTCGGTGATATGGGTATAGACCTCGGTGGTCTTCGTGCTCTCATGACCCAGGAGGGCTTGTATATACCTCAGTTCCATACCTTGCGCTAACAAATGTGTTGCAAATGAATGTCTTAATGTATGTATAGTAGTATAAGGATTTACGCCAGAGTTGTCAACGGCTTTCCTCAAAATTATTTGTACACTTCTTGCACTATAGGGGCCGTATTCTTGCCCTTCAAATGCCCAATATACAGGCTTATAAATGGCCATATATTCCCGTAAGGCAGTAGCCATTTTAGTAGAAAGAATACTATATCGGTCTTTTTTTGCTATTACAATGCTTTTTTCTATCAAGATGGCGGGGCTAACGCCCCTGTTTTTACCCGTACAATTCCTTTTCTATGAGGATGGCAGTGCTGACGTCCCTGTTTTTACCCTTGCAATTCCTTTTCTATGAGGATGGCAGTGCTGACGTCCCTGTTTTTACCCTTGCAATTCCTTATTCTATCAAGATGGCAGGGCGAACGCCCCTGTTTTTTACAGGGAGCAATTTTTGTACACGTAAAAGCAAAGAGGAGCGTAGCTCTAAAATCTTCGTAGAAGCAGGTACATTCAATTAAAGAAAGTGGAGCGTAGCTCTGGCATCAAACAAAAACAGCCCTAACCCCAAACACATACACCCAACGATACATTCCATTACCTCGTTTTAACATATCTCCTTAAAAGCATAAAAGGTGTTAGGATATACTTTAAGATATGATTTTAGGCGATTATATATCAACATATTCCTACAAATGATCTATGTGTGTATTTTATATTTATCCACATCTCTTGTCGCCCCTTACGCGGGCACATCACAGCAGTCAGCGAAGGAAAAATCCACGTTTTGCTCTTGCGAATAGGCGTCGCAGCGTTTGACGAAGAAGCACTTGTGGTGGTATAGCAAACCTAAATCGGCAAAGGCGGGGTTAATCAAGGCAGCATTGCTGGGACTACCGCTCGCCATCCACCACTTTTTGGAGACCAAATAGACGGCTCAATCTCCTAACGTTACGGAGCCAAGTTTTACCCAAAATAAAAAGTATGGTGATTTTTTACCGCGATTGTACATTTTAATGGGGCATTCTTAGGTAAGATTTTGTATGTTAGCGGTTGGCCTCGTCTATTGCGGGCTAATATCAATCTAAATGGGCGTACCGAAGTTCAAAGCCTTCTTCTGGTTGAGCAGTGGAATAAGATTGGAAATGTGCCAAATTTCTACCTTCACCTACACATTCTGAGCACCTATGTTTCAAAATATGCTCACTTATCGGTTGGTTGTTGCGGTCATGTTGGTGTTTATGGCCTGTAACCCCTCCGAATCTACGACTCCCTCCGATGGTTCTGTAACACTCTATGCCGTGACGACGGGTGCAGACAGCACGTTTGCCGCCGAGCCTTCCATAGAACCTATTGCAGTACTGCGAAATGACAACCTCGAAAAGCCAATCCCAATCCTTCCGGAAAACAGTACCACCGAAGCCTTTGACCAAGCATTAAGCAAGGCAAGTTTGCGTTTTTTTCCGGCCAATGGCAACTTTTTTCTCTATTCTGGTGGTACACTCAATGGAAAGGCACTCATTCTTCCCAGTACAGAAAGTGAGGGCGGAACGGTTTCCGGGCTTGTAAGTCCCGTTAAATTAGAAGCCAAAACCCTAAACGCGGAGCGATTTGCAGTTGCCGCCAATTCCGACAAGTTCTCGGTCTCTAACCGTGTGGTACGCCCCCTTAGTGCGCAAGAACGGGCCGCCATCTTACCAATTGCACGTACAACCTTTGCACAAAATGGGGTCAGTGCAGCCCTTTTGGATAGTATTCAGACACAGGCCATACGGGTGTATAACATTGATGGGCAAGGAACGGATACCGTTATTGGGGATTTTATCATCGAACACCGCTCCTCCTCCACCGAAGGCGATGCCACCATTAGCCGCGAGTTGCTTTTTGTGATTATCGAAAAGGAGCAAGGTAATTTTGTTATACGGACTTCTGCATTTGGCAGCAGTGGGGAATTTGCCACCGAGGAATCCCAGATGATAGACCTCGTTGACGTGCTGGATTTGGATAGAGATGGCACTTTTGAGGTTTTTGCCCGCCGGAATATGGCAGAGACTTACGACTTTGTGATCTATAAAAAACAGCGTAATGGCTGGAAGATGATCTATCAAGGCGGCGGCGGCGGTATAAACTGATCAGGGCTTAGCTTTTTACAACTCCTTTATTAACAAGTCAATACCACCTTACCAAAGTTCTTCCGGTCTTCCAGATATTGATGTGCGGCGGCAATTTGTTGCAAGGGAAAGGTGCGGTCTATATGTGGAACCAACCACCCTTCCTCCACCCCAGCGACCAAAGCACGCCCCCAAGCCGCTACTTTTTCTTGTTCTGACCACAAATGCCCCATGTTAACCCCGAAAGCGCCCCTGTTTTCCAGCAGGGCAAGCGGTGTCCATAGCGGCGATTTAAACAATATAGGCAAAAAGCGCAACATTCCGGGCAAACGAGAGGTTGTTACCTCGGAGACCCCAAACATCCCAAGACGTCCTGTTGGCCTGAGTAATTGATAATTTTTCTTCCAATAGGAGCCACCAATCGGGTCTAAAATCAACTCAACCCCTTTTCCTTGGGTCAAGTCGCGTACTTGTTTAGGCCAGTTTTCACTCCGGTAATCCACCGCATGATCCAAGCCCATTGCTTTAAGGCGGTCGTGCTTAGAAGCACTCGCCGTTCCGATCATGGTTGCACCAATTTTTTTACCAATTTGGAGAGCGGCCAGTCCTACACCTCCTCCGGCATTATGGATTAACACGGTTTCCCCCGCCGAGAGGCTTCCCATCACCACCATTAATTGCCAAGCGGTAAGGTAATTCACGGGAATGGCGGCGGATTGTTCAAACGAAAGCCGTGGCGATTTAGGGAAAAGGGCATTTTCTGGAACGCAAACTTTGGAGGCATTCCCCTTAAACCGCGTTAGTGCAATCACTTCTTGCCCCAGTAGCGCATCCGCAACACCTTCCCCGATGGCATCAATCACACCGCTTACCTCATACCCCACAACGATGGGCAACGGCTTTGGTGCGTCTGGGTACAAGCCTTTTCGTGCTAAAACATCTGCAAAGTTGACACCACTCGCACGGACAGCAACCCTAACGTGCCCTTTTGTAGGCATCGGATCCGGCTTTTCTTCGATCCGAAAAACTTCCGGCGCACCAAACTTGGGGATAGTGGCTTGGATCATCATGACATGGGGTTTATTGTGCTAAAAAATGTTCAATTTCTAACGCACGTTTTGGGTTATAAGTAATTGATTTTAAAGAAAATACACACTTTACATTGGTCTAATTTTCCTTACCAATGCAATCACAACAAGAGTTCCTGCATCATTCTCGAAGGGCAAGGAACGGCTTGGCTTCCGCTCAGCCAGCTATACGCACTTTGTACGAAGGCATTGCCCCAATGGCGCTAAATGTAGTCTAAACATCTTATTAGCTGTGCAATAATTAATCGTCCATAACTTGATTCACTCACGTAAACTTTAGGGCGATGTAGAGGCCAACCTTTGTTCTATCTCTCGGAAAAAGGCATTTACCCGACGGCTGTTCACGCCCAAGTCTCCATGTCCTACACGGCTTGCGCTCCTCACATGGAGATAGGTTTTTCCGTTACTTTCGGCCATTAAAATCAGGAAATCGTCCGTGAATACCCCAATCCGAAAGGTTGCGACAATTCCGCCCTTTTCCGCATCTTGGGCTTGGACGTTTGCTTTATGAAACCACCCGTTCCAATGTCCTAACGTGGCCAACGCTGTTTTGAAGACCTTTTCCTTTGCGGCATCGAAGACCTTTGTTTCCCGAACACAATTTGGCGTATTGGGGCAAGGCGGCAAAGGGTTCTCCATATCTTTTGCGAGTGGATGTGATTGTTGGTCGCTATTGGGGAAGAACAATATACGTGCCCCAACCAACAAACCAAGAACACCAGCTACGACAAACAAGCTATTGCGGCTAAACATTTGGCTTGGCTTGATTGTGTGGATGCTCTGTTCCTGATGGATAAGGCTTGGCCTGTTCGTTGTATTTGGACGGACATTTCACGAGGATGTGCTTGGCCTCAAACTGACCATCGGCAAGCATTTTCCCTTCTACCACGACTTGTTCGGCATCCTCAAAATTCGCTGGCTTAAGGTTGTTATACACTACTTTAATCACCTTTCCATTCTGGTCTTTCATATGGAACGAAAAGACGTTCGCTTGTTGGTCATACGCAAAGGCTTGTTCTTTTACCCAAGTCCCTACCACATGCGCTTGCGCACCGGTAGAGGCGGCTTCAGCAAAGTTCATGTATCCACCAACTTGTTTTCCGAAGTTCATGAACAGTAGCGACCCAAAGCCAATTAATAGCACAAGGCCGATAATCGTTTTCTTATTCATATTAGCTTATTTTTAAGGGTGAATAACCCAGTGTATTTATGCCAAACGTTCTTGTTTTGCTTCTTCCAAGGTACGTTCTAAAGCACTTATTTTCCTTTCTGTACGGAACAAGTAAAACACGATACCCAACCAAATAAGGAGTACAACGGCCATAACCACCCAAATTTTATCATTAGAGACCATGAGGGCCTCGTAGCCAGTGGGTTGTGCGGTAGGAATACCATTTGGATCTGACCATTTGGGTTGTCCCTGAAGAAGGGCAATGACACTAAAAAGATACAACATACGTTTGAATTGTTTGTATAAAGTTTTTATACAATAAAGAAAGATTCGGCTTCCTCTTCGACCTTTGCCAAGCGCACCCGCTGGTCAAAAAGCCACCAAGCTATACCGAAGAACCCCAAAATGGCCGGATAAAACACCAACCGCATGGTGGGGTCGGTAATCTTGTCAAATGCCGGATTCCCACTCGCTCCGGGGTGCAAACTTTCGGTTAAACGGGGCAAAACATAGAGCAAAAAGACCATAGAGACCACCGAAAACAAGGTATAAACTGCGGAGATTCGAGCACGTAGCCTTGCATTTTCCAACGCAGAACGGAGCACAAAGTACGCCCCACTAATCAGCAGTTGTACCGCCGCCATCATTTGTTTTGGATCGCTTCCCCACCATTTTCCCGTTCCTAAGAACCACGTAAAACGGCTCCAGACGATACCCGTTAACATACCTAATACCCCAAAAAGCATGGCAATCCGTGTGGCCTCAACCACCCTCATGTCCCATTTGGGGTCTTCGGTTCTTAACACCTGAATGGCAAAGGCGGCCGAGACGAAATAGGCCATCATCATCGTAAACCACATTGGAACATGGAAATATAGGTTACGGGCGGTTTCCTCTAAAATCGGGAGGTTGGTTGCTGCGGAAAGCAAAAAAGCAGCCACAACAACCGTCGTCATCCAAAGGGCAATGCCCACCTTAATACGTTTCTTTACAGCAAGCGTCATGATGATTTAAACTGAATCAGATAAAATTCTACACCAAAATATATAAGCACCTAACATCAATGAATGAGATTTTGCACTTAGACTAAGTATTTAAAAAACAACAGCTTGATCAGACATATAAATACCCATAATTCATACCAATGCCTGATTATTCGCGCCACACATAGTCGAACAACAAAACCGAAGCCGTAATCACCGATCCGGCAAACGCCACAAGCGTTATACACATTTCCTGAATCCTCTCCCAGCCGCCATTTAGCAAGATGGTATTGGTTGCCGAGACCACCGACATCAAAAGGGGAATCAGCAGCGGGAAGGCCAAAACAGCCAACAAAGGCCCGCTGTTACGTGTCCGAGCAATGATGGCCGCCAACAACGTGGTTGTGCCAGAAAGCCCAAGCGTTCCTAAAAAAAGCACCAAGGCCAGTTGCCACAGGTTTTCTACCGCAATGTTCATCAACACCAAAAAAGCCCCTAAACCCAAAATATTCAATACAAACAACAAGATAATATTGAACACTAATTTTCCGGCATACACCATACTACCGCGTGTATGAAGCTGGAGCAACAAGACCGTCCCTTGATCCACCTCTGACACAAAACCCCGCCCAAGACCAATCACCGAGCCAAACAATAGGATCACCCAAATCAAGGCCGATTGCACCCGTGTGCTGATGACTTCGCTGCCGAGAGAAACCACGACCAAGAACAACGTGGACGAAATGAACATCAACAACATATTGAGTGCATAGCGGCTCCTCAGTTCCAGACGAACGTCTTTTTCAAATACCGCATATGCTCCCTGGAACCACAGACGGAATGGCGAGGCAAGTTGGGCGTTATGTGGTGTTTTTTTCTTGGGCATCTTTTAGCTCAAAACGCTCCAACAAACCCGATTTCAGGCGTTAAGTGGTAGCCAAACTGTGATTGTACGACTTGTTGCACATGTGCAATGAGCCTACGGACATCGGTGGCGGTTGCATTGCCACGGTTAATGATAAAATTTGCATGTTTGGTCGAGATTTCCGCGCCACCGATTTTCATGCCTTTTAATCCGGCTTGGTCTATGAGCCGTCCAGCACCTATCCCCTCAATTTTCTTGAAAATACTGCCCGCACTTGGCTCGGTTGCCAGCGGCGGATGACGCTCCGTGCGCCAACGAAGGTTTTCACGCATCGTGTGGCGTAGGCGTGATTCGGGCGCTTTTTCCAATTGGAATGTCGCTGAAAGCACAATATCACCAGAGTAGTGCAACCTCGACTCGTCGTAACCAAATGCAAACCATTCCCTATCTACAGTGATGACCTCGTTTTCGGGTGATACCAACCGTGCTGATAATAAAACCTCCTCGATGAACATCGTGCGGCTACGTTCGGGCGGCGGCGACAAAAAGTGTAGATTTTGCCACAAGGCCCCACCAACAGTACTGGGGATGCCAGAATAGTGCTCCAAGCCGCCAAATCCCGCAGTAACCGTCATTTCGATCAAGTCTGGAAAAACCAATGCCCCGCTTTCGGCGGTCAATAGTCCTGTCTCCGTGTCCAAACTTGCCGCTTTTGCCGCATTTCGGATCACCAATCCACGAAATCCACCGTCTCCAATCAAGATATTGGCGCCTAATCCCAATAAAAAATAGGGAATGTCTGCCTTTCTCGCCTCGGTGACGGCCAGAACCAATTCAGTTTCGGAAGTGGCTTCATAAAAATAATCCGCCTTTCCTCCAATTTTAAACGTGGTGAAGGGCGCTAAAACAACATTTTCTTGGAGTTTTGGCTCAAGCAGTGCTAAAGGACTCATGTATGTTAAGGGGGATTTCATCAGGGTTATGGGCCATAAAGTAGGCTTCTATCGCCTTTTCACCAAGCGGGATCGTGGGAAAAGTAGCGGGATTTTACTTCTTAAGGAAACGTTCGGAAGAGGGTTGCCCGCAAGCCCAATTCTAAAAGGAAGAAGAGCAAAGCCGGCCACAAAAAGAACGGATATAACTCCTCGGCATCGGTATAAATCCGTTGTTCAATTTTTGTCTTTTCTAACGAACTGATTTCCTGATAAATGGATTCTAACGCACCATCGGTGGTTGCCCTAAAATACTTTCCACCGGTGTTTCTGGCCACATTTTCTAACATATCTTCGTCTATCTCCACCGGAACTTGTACCGTTTGACGACCAAAAAGCGGGGAATCCATCGGATATGGCGCGGTTCCTTTACGTCCTACCCCAATGGTATAAACCCGCACGTCCATACTGGCAGCAACCTCAGAGGCTGTAACGGGATCAATAACCCCATGATTATTTTGGCCATCGGTGAGCAAAATCACCACTTTACTTTTGGCTTTCGTATCCCGAAGGCGGTTTGTGGCCGTAGCAAGCGCTGTCCCGATTGCAGTCCCGTCTTCGATCACATCCATTTGAACGTCCACGAGCATATTTTGGGCAAAGTCATAGTCCAATGTAAGCGGGAATTGCGTATAGGCTTCTGCAGCAAAAACAATGAGTCCCACCCTGTCCGAAATCCGGCTCGCAATAAATGCAGAAGCCACACGTTTTGCGGCCTCAAAACGATTTGGCTCAAAATCAATGGCTTTCATCGAGGTAGAGACATCCATCACCATCATAATGTCTATTCCTTCGGCAAATTTTTCGTTCGAGGTATGGGTTGCCTGTGGCCGTGCCAAAGCAACGATAGCAAGCACAATGGCCACATAACGAAGTACCGCAGAAATCCACGTAAGACGAATGCGCCAAGAAGAAGGCATACTTCGCAAAAAGGCCACATTGCTAAATAAAAGTCCCGTTTTACCCTTGCGTTTTTGCCACCAGAACCACAACACCAGAATTGGGATCAAGCCCAATAACAACAAGAACCAAGGCTGGGCAAATTGGTCTATACGCGGAAAACTCATGAGTATCACCCGTTTTTAGGGGTTTGGAGAGCAGCCAAGAGCGCTGGAAGCACTTCTCCGGCCCTCCCGCTGAGAACCAAGTCCATCTCCTTTGTAAGTGCGGAAGGCGTCAGATTGATTTCCACCAAGAAAGCGCCCGCACGTTTGGCCACCATCGGTAAATGTGCAGCAGGATAGACCAAGCCACTGGTTCCGATAGAGAGCAATACATCAGCAACCTCGGCGCGTGCCCATGCCTCGTCTAATGCTTGCTTGGGCAAAGCCTCTCCGAACCACACAACCGAAGGACGCATCAGGCCGCCACAGCCTGCACAATTTGCCACTTTTCCCGCATCCATCAACGAAAAAGCAGATTCTGGAGCCTCCGACCCACATTCTATACAATAAAATTGATGGATATTCCCGTGTAGTTCGATCACTTTTTCACTTCCGGCGCGTTGGTGCAGACAATCTACATTTTGGGTTACCAATGTCAATTCCGGAACAACCGAAGAAAGCGCGACTAAAGCCAAGTGACCCGGATTGGGTATTGCGGCCAAGGTTGCTTTTCTACGCGCTGCATACCATCCTTGTACCAAACTGGGGTTACGCCGGAAGGCCACTTCGTTTGCCAAATCCTCTGGACGATACTGATCCCAATGTCCGCCGGGGTCACGGAAGGTTGCCAAGCCGCTTTCTGCACTTATTCCAGCACCTGTAAGCACTAAAATCCGCTCGGAAGCCCGCAATTTATCTATCAACTTATGTGAAATCATGCTTTTGCTCCGATTGGTCAACGGGTTTTTGTTGGTCTGTTGCCGCCGGACGCAACAAAAACTCAACGTTTTGAAGCAGGTTTTTGGCTTGTTGCAACGTCTCGGCATGTGCGGTATTTTGCGGAATAAAATCTGCGAATTTGACCAAGTCCGACAAGGAGAGAATAGAACCCAAATCATTAACGGTAGAACTTGGCAACAGTAAACGCATTTTGCGGCCTTCTTTCGCACGCAAGAGGGCAAGTAACTCGCCTGTTGTGGATTCCAAAGCCGGTATCCGCAAGGTTTTCTCCAAATACATCCGAAGGACTTCCGAAAGTTCGGTGTAATAGGCTTTAACCTGCTCTGGGTCTTGCAACTCCCAAGTTTCCAAGGCATCCAACCTCGCTAAAGCCCTTTCGTACAAGGTTAGAACGGGCACTGGCTCCGGTAAAGGCTTATCCTCAGGCTGTTTCCGGTATTTTCGCCAAAGCCACCAGCCCAGAATCGTAACCCCCACAAGCAATAAACCCACCCAAAGCCACGTCTTCCAATCCGCACCAAATTCGGCAATTGGGGTAAGGTCTTTTAGTTCTTGCGCATTTTGAGGGACGACACTTTTAATCTTAAGACTCAGGGGCGGGGTTGTTTGCCACAAGGTATCTTTGCCTGTAACAAGACCATAAGGCAAACGCACCTGCACCGAATCCAACCCAAATACTGCGGACTCGAATTGTATGGCTGTTACTTCTGGACCATTGTTTGTCCGGCTTTTCTCGCGTGCCAATTCGCGTAACAAATCGGCATCCCCCCAAGGCTTCCCGACGGATGGTGGAATGAGCACCTGTCCAGCGCCAACCGCTACCGATAATGTCAAGGTAAACCGTTCCCCGTTCTGAACAGAGTCCACTGAAGCTGCTAACCATGA
This sequence comes from Rhodothermia bacterium, assembly GCA_017303715.1. Classification (GTDB taxonomy): domain Bacteria; phylum Bacteroidota; class Rhodothermia; order Rhodothermales; family UBA2364; genus UBA2364. The sequence goes on from JAFLBZ010000019.1 coordinate 17,069, forward strand.
CTGCTGCGCCCACACAAAAGCACCAAGGCTTTGTAAAAATAAAAAGATACAAAGTGTAAGGCTAAGGGAATATAATTTTGTTTTCACCATAACTTCGGCAGGAAAGGGGGCACTTCACGTTGATACAACTCAAATTGTTGTCCAAAGGTATCCAACAAGATTTTATCTTCTCGGATCATATGAATATAGGTTCCCCATGCAAAAAACAACAGACCAAGTACAGCACCTAACCAAGAACTCACCGTCATACTGGTTGAAAACAAAAGGCAAAACCACCCGACAAACATGGGGTGTCGAATAACCGAATAAGGCCCTTCCTGCACCAATCTCAAAGGTTCAGTAGGCTCAAACCGCAAAGGGGGGTTAAAGCGGATACTCTTGTGCGCATGGATCAATAACCACCAACCAAAAAAACCGACGGACAACGACAAGACGCCCAAAAACCATTGACCGAAAAACGAGATGTTGAAGAGCGGCACAAAAACAGGACGTTGTACCCCAATACACACCACAAAACCTAAAATCTGGAGGAAACTCCCTAAAACAGAACGACTCCGGCGCAATTCCGGATGGGTCGGTACAAGCGCCTGATACAAAAAGGTAATAAAAAAAAGAAACCAACAAATCACAAGGCCGCTAAAAAGCAGGCGCTGAATTAACTCGGTTTCCATATATTCAGTGTTATTATGTGGAAAAAATCAACGACGACGATGCCGCTCCCTAAAATAGCGCGATAGAGGTTCAATATAACTTGTATCTGTTCTTAACTCCACCAAATCTACTTGCATTTTTCGGAACCGTGTTGCTCGCTCTGCATCCCGCGTGCGGTTGATCGTCCGCAATCGTTTTTGAACCTCTTTACTCGCCGTATCACACACAAACGTTTCCCCCGTCTCGGCATCCATCATCTCTAAAAGCCCCAAGTTGGGCAGTTCCGCCTCCCGCTTATCCGATATTCGTATGGCAATCGTATCATGTCGCCGACCCAAAATCTGTAAGGGGCGCTCATAACCCCGATGAATAAAGTCGCTGAGAATCAAGACGATAGACCGACGCCGTAGCGTGTGGAGCAAATGTTCGAGCGCCACACCAATATCTGTCTGGATAGACAACGGATTGAAAGCGTACAAATCCCTGATAATCCGAAGCACATGCCGGCGACCTTTTTTGGGAGGAACAAACAATTCTACCCGATCACTAAAAAGTAGCAGACCCACTTTGTCGTTGTTCTGAATGGCGCTAAAGGCCAGAACCGCACAAACCTCGGCAGCCAAATCTTTTTTGAACATTTGCCGCGAACCAAACATCCCCGATCCCGAAATATCAACGGCGAGCATAAGCGTTTGTTCGCGTTCCTCCTGAAAGACCTTGACATACGTCTCGTCCCCACTTCGCGCCGAAACATTCCAGTCTATGGCTCGAATGTCATCACCAAATTGGTATGGCCGAACCTCGACAAACTCCATGCCCCGTCCTTTAAATGCGGAATGATATTCACCACCAAACAAATTGGACACTATCCCCTTTGTTCGGATTTCCAACTGTCGGACTTTTCGCAGAATTTCGCGTGGAATCATGGTGTCGTTCACATAAAGGAGAGGCGGAAAGGCACAATATACAAAACCCCCACCGGAAACCGATGAGGGCACACGTTGCGGAGGGGGAGGGATTTGAACCCCCGGTACCTTTCAGTACGTCGGTTTTCAAGACCGGTGCAATCAACCACTCTGCCACCCCTCCAAAATAACAAACTCAATCATTGAACAGGTTTATCCAGATCAATGACGTGAATTACGTTGCGGAAGGGGCGGGATTCGAACCCGCGGTACCTTTCGGTACGTCGGTTTAGCAAACCGGTGGTTTCAGCCACTCACCCACCCTTCCGGATGTCTTGAGATTTCCCTTGAGACTTGTAATATAAAACTTTTTTATTGGTCTTCGCAATAGGATACCAATAAAAGCCATTCATCACAGCAAGTTCACCCACGCATACGGGCTACTTTCATGCGCGCCAAAGCCAAAACAAGGTTGGCAATACCCAGAATAAACAAAACTTGGTTAAAAGACCCTACCCGTAAGTACTCAACCAAAGCAAAGACCAACATGGCCAAACCCAGCCCTAAAGCCAGAAAGCCCGTGATTTGTCGAGGAGGGTGTTGTTGTGGGTTTTGCTCTTCCATATATCTTGATGTTTAGTGGATGATCTTAATACCTTAATGGACACCGGTTTTCACGAATGAGGTGCCAAAAACACGATAAAAAAGGACACAACATCTCCGCCTCGTTTTCATGTGTATGATACAAAAAAGGCACCGTCGGAACAACAGTGCCTTCATATAGACTCTTTTCAGAGGTCCTTAACCTAAAGCATCTGCACCAGAGGAAACTTCAATAATTTCTTTGGTGATTGCCGCTTGGCGTTCGCGGTTATAGGTAAGCCGGAGTTGTCGCAACAATTCGCCTGCGTTATTGGTCGCATTTTCCATCGCAACCATTCTTGCGCCTTGCTCGGCTGCATTCGACTCAAGGCTCATGCGCCACAACTGTAAGTTCAGATACCTTGGGATGAGTTCGTTCACCAAAGAGGCGGCATCCGGCTCAAAGATGTATTGGTCTTTGAAGTTTTTGGTCGGATGGTATTGATGGGCTTCGTCGGTAAACTTCTCCATGATCGGTGTCACAAAGCGCTCGTGAGGAATGGGCAGAAACGGCTCGGCGATTAGGTTTTGGGAGATTGTATTCCGGAACTCGTTATAAACGATGATCACCTTATCCCATTTCCCTTCTAAATAGCCCTCACGGATCAGGTCTTCGATCTCGTCGTTTTGACGAACGTTGAGATGCTGGAAGTATCCACGATAGTCTCCTATCATCTTTGCACCGCGTCGGGAAAAATAATCATGTCCTTTACGCCCTAAGCACATCATCAACAAGTTCCCACTTGCTTCATATGCCGCATATTCTTCTCTAATCAGCGATTCCGCCTTTTTGATCACGTTGGTATTGAACGCACCAGCCAAGCCACGATCTGCCGAGATCAGCACGATCAAAACATTGTTCACCTCCGCTCTGGGCTTGAGCAACGGATGGGTATCCGGATCTATGCTGGCCTGCATTTCGGAGATAAACTCGTGTATTTTGAAAGCATAGGGGCGTGTCGCAAAGATTTGCTCCTGTGCCTTACGCAACTTGGAAGCTGCTACCAACTTCATGGCCGACGTCACCTGCTGGGTATTGATAACCGAGGCAATTCGGTTGCGTATTTCCTTTAAGTTTGCCATGTCTTTCTAAAGGTTCATCACGATAAGAAAGGGGAATGCTCCCCGGATGGCTCGGATTATGCGCCGTAAACGTTCAAGAGGTCTTTAGCAGCGCCTTCAATCGCTTTCGCCGTCTCGTCGCTCATAACCCCAGTCGCCGTAATCCCATCCATTTGAGCGGTGTAGCGCGTCCGCAACGTTTCATTTAGCTCTTGCAAGAAGAAGCGCACTTTGTCTGCGGGCAATTTATCCAATACACCTTTTCCTGCCAAATAGATCTCTGCAATTTGGTATGCAACACCCATCGGCTGGTACTGTCCTTGTTTCAACATTTCTACCAGACGTTCCCCACGGCGGAGCGTCGCTTGGGTGGCAGCATCCAAATCCGATCCAAACTTGGCAAAAGCTTCAAGACTTCGGTAGTTTGCCAAATCCAAACGTAACGTACCCGCGACTTTTTTCATCCCCTTCACTTGGGCATTCCCCCCCACACGACTAACCGAGATCCCTACGTTGATCGCCGGACGGACACCGGAGTTAAAGAGGTTGGACTCCAAGAAAATCTGGCCATCGGTAATGGAAATTACGTTCGTCGGGATGTATGCAGAAACGTCCCCCGCTTGTGTTTCGATCACTGGGAGGGCCGTTAACGAGCCACCGCCCTTCACTTTACCTTTCAGAGATTCGGGCAAATCGTTCATGTTTTTGGCAACCTCATCTGCACTGATGATCTTTGCCGCACGCTCCAAGAGGCGGCTATGCAGATAGAATACGTCACCGGGGTAGGCTTCTCGGCCCGGAGGACGACGGAGCAAGAGCGAAACCTCGCGGTAAGCAACCGCCTGTTTAGAAAGGTCATCATAGATCACCAAGGCGTGGCGGCCTGTATCACGGAAATACTCCCCGATAGCGGCGCCTGCAAAGGGTGCAACGAACTGTAACGGTGCCGCATCGGAGGCGGGTGCATTTACGATAACCGTATAATCTAAGGCACCATTCTCTTCGAGAGACCTCATTACCTGCGCGACCGTCGAAGATTTTTGACCAACCGCTACGTAGATACAAAAAACCGGCTTATCCGTCTTGTGGGTATCTTTTTGATTGATGATGGTATCCACCAAAACGGCAGTTTTACCCGTTTGGCGGTCACCAATCACCAATTCGCGTTGACCACGTCCAATCGGGATCATCGCATCAATGGCCTTAATACCCGTTTGAAGCGGTTCTTTTACAGGCTCACGGAAAACTACCCCCGGCGCAATGCGTTCGAGCGGCATTTCATAGGTCTGGCCCGTAATAGGCCCTTTGCCATCAATCGGATTACCGAGCGGGTCAATCACCCGTCCTAACATGGCTTCAGAAACCCGGATGGAAGCAATCCGCTTGGTACGGCGTACTTCATGGCCTTCTTTTACCAGATCGCTTTTACCAAACAATACCGCCCCAACGTTGTCTTCTTCGAGGTTGAGTACCATTCCGGTAACGCCGGAAGCGGAAAACTCGACCAATTCCCCAGACTGTACGTTCGAGAGGCCATAGATACGGGCAATCCCGTCCCCCACTTGGAGTACGGTGCCAACTTCATAAACATCCGTTTCGCTTGCGAAATTACCCAGCTCGCTGGTCAGCACAGCTGTAATTTCATCGGGGCGGATTGCAGTTGCCATGTTTATTCTCTTTCAAAAGTTGTTTATTCGGGTTGTTTGACTTTCGCTTAGAAGTATGTGGTACGGATCAGTTGCTCAAGAACGAGCCTTTGAGCAAACGTTCGCGCAACGCATTCAATTTGGTTTTCACGCTACCATCGTAAACGGTATCTCCAATTCGGACGATGACGCCGCCAATCAGGCTTTCATCTGTTTTTACCCGTAGCCGGATTTGCTTTCCGGTACGTTTTTCCAGCTCTTGCTTCAGTGCGCCCAATTCGTCTTCTTGCAACGAAAAAGCCACACGGACCTCAGCCACCAGAATGCCTTCTTGATCGTTCCGGAGGGTTTGGTATGCCTCACAAACTTCCTTAATCATGGATTCTCGGCCTTTTTGCACGAGCATCATGACGAAGTTCTGAAAATCGGAAGACACTTTGTTGACGAGCAATTTTTGGAGTACCGCCTCTTTTTTCTCGCGGTTTACGACCGGACTTGCAAAAAGCAAGTTGAGTGGGCGCGACTCGACGAGGGTTTGCAACAACAGCGCGGCATCGGCATCCACCGCTGCTACATTTTTTTGTGCATTGGCATTGGCAAACAAGGCTTGTGCATATCGCCGCGCAATGTTTTGGCTCATGTTTTCCTTTGGTTTTCGGCCATTGGCTTCACCGTTAACAGGCGTTTCCGCCAAGGTGCAGCTTATGACTGTAATGGCACAAGTTTAGTTTTTGGACAAGTCTTTAATAAAGCTATCCACCAACTTCCGTTGTTTTGGGGAATCCAAGTTTTCTTTTACCACTTTTTCGGCAGCCGTGATCACCAAACTTGCGACTTCAGACCGGAGGGCTTCTAATGCACTTTGTTTTTCGCGGGCGATTTCTGCCTGAGCCAAATCCTGCATCTGCTTAATGTGTGCCTTGGCTCTTTCCTCCTCGGTTTTACGAAGTGTCTCGGCGGCCTCACGGGCATCTCGGATTATTTGCTGCGCCTGTAACTCGGCCTCGCGACGGGCTTTTGCATTGTCCTCAGAGAGTTGCTTTGCCTCGGCTAAAGCTTTTTCGGCGCGTGAAATAGAAGTGGCAATGGTTTCTTCCCGCTCGGTCAGCGCCTTAGTAATTGGCCCCCAAGCATATTTGCGCAAGACAAACATAACAAGCGAGAAAACAATAATCAGCCAAAAGGCGAGACCTAAATTGGGTGATACAATGCCACCAGCAATGATGAGGGTCATGATGATTATACAATAAAACGTGAAGGGTTCAGATCGGGTCTGCCCAAGTATAGATGCACTTTGCATAGGCCGTAGAGGAGCAGGCAACCCCACTCCACTACGGCAAAACGCTATGGTTAACGCTTAGAGTGCAAGCAATAAGCAGATTACGAGTGCGAAGAATGCAGCACCTTCGATAAGAGCAGCGGCCACGATCATCAGGGCGCGCAGGTCACCCGTAGCTTCCGGCTGACGTGCAGCACCTTCAAGAGCAGCTGCCGCCAAACGTCCAATGCCCAAACCAGCTCCGATTACTGAAAGACCGGCACCGAGACCAGCGCTAAGAAGACCGATGTTTTCCATGTTGTTACCTTTCGTAGTTAGTTAATTGTGTTAGGATTTTTTAGATTCTTATGTAGAGAAAACGATTAGTGTGCGTGTGCTTCGTCGTGGTGGTGTTCCTCTGCGGCCATTCCTATAAACAAGGCCGAAAGCATGGTGAACACATATGCCTGAATAAAAGCCACCATAATCTCAATCATATTGATGAAGAAGGCCATAAATACGCCCAATGGTGCAACCCCATACGCAGCAACGCTACCAAATTTTAGGTTAAAAAGGAAGATCAAGCCTATAAAATTAAGGATAACCAAGTGCCCGGCAGTCATATTGGCAAAAAGCCGCACCGCAAGTGCAAAAGGCTTGGTGAAAATACCCAAGATCTCGATCGGAATCAAAATAGGCTTCATCCAAATCGGGATACCGGGTGGCCAGAAAATGTGCATCCAATAGTCTTTGGTGCCAGCCTTTTGCGTTAGTAAAAACGTAAAAATGGCCAAAACCGCAGTAGTCGTGATGTTGGCCGTAGCTGTACCACTAAAAGGGATCAAGCCAAAAAGATTCGCAAAGAGAATCAGGAAAAAACAAGAGAGGAGGTATGGCATATACTTATCCGCATTCTTCCCCAAGTTTGGACGTGCAACATCATCGCGAACAAATAGTACCAAGGTCTCGAACATATTTTGAAAAAGACCCTTAGGAGCCGTAGTGCGACCAATCCCTTTTTTATACCGAGAAGCCAAAGAAATAAACACGAAACAGACCAATAGCGCTGCAATGATCATGAAGATCAAATGGCGCGTAGGCGAAAAATCCACAACCAAGGTATTCCCCGTTGCCGAAATATCGGCGTGTAGATAATGATGCGGATCCAAGACATGCACTTCTTCACCATGATTAGCAGCCTCTGTAGGTTTTTTAGCCGATTCCGCCTCTACAACCGCATAATTACCAGACATAAGCGCTTGGCCAGTACTACCATAAACGTCTAAACCATAAGCCCCATTTGCATCTTTAATTAAAAAGATACGCGGCAACTCCACCAATCCAAATGGGGAAAAGTCCAAATAATTGCCGTCAGCAGTGTGGCTTACGGCATCAAACTCGCCATCGCCGCCCGCATAAACGGCGACATGCCCACAAAAAGCGGCTAAGAATAGGGTCAGAAACAGGTGCTTGAACTTCATATAAGCAAAAACAGATGGTTTATTCAATTCTTTTTTTACTTTCGACATAGAGCCGACGAGTGTCGAACGCAATTCCGACAAGTAAAGAAAAAAGCATCGCTATAATAAATACTTCTTTCTGTACGGGTACGAGCAACAATATCAAAACAGCAATTGCTGAAATTACAACCAACCGCAACACCATGCTGCCCAAAACCAAGGTCAAAAAACGCTTGACATCTTGCTCCGCACTATGCCGAAGAAATATATAACTGATCGCAACACTCACAGCGCCAAGCCCTACTCCCAATACGATGCTGAACCAGACTGAACTTGTTACCATGATACAATTAGGGAGCGCCAATAAAGGTTTTGAACATGTTGTTTATAGTGAAGTCAAAATAAATCAGCAACCCCATCAGACGGGAAAGCGGGGGGTGAATTATAAATGAGTCAGGAATGAATACTAAATGAATGCCTGTGCTTTTTAAAGATTTGGGGCAAATACCATGAAGGTGTTCGGAAGAAATCAAGCCAAGGTCCTGAGTTTTATCTATACCGTGCGTGTTCTTCACTTTTTCCCATTTTGCTGTTTTCGCTTTTTTATAGCGTCATTCTCCATTTCTCGCCATACCTTGTACAGCAAGGCCATCATCGAGACCATTGCAAAAGCCGCTCCCGTAAGCAAGAACAAGGGCTTCGTCCCCCATAATCCATCTAACCAAAATCCAAAACCAATAAATACCAGAAATGAAAAGCCGATCTGGAGCCCCAACTGCATATATTCCCCGCCCGCTTTGGTATGCACACTGGGTGACTTTTTGTTTTTCGAGGATTCTGCTTCCATATTATTAGAGACCATCATATTTAAAGAAAGGCGTAGGTTCTTTCAACTTACGCCCTTATAAACCATGATCTAAAAAGACCCTTACCGAACCTTGTTCACACCTACACCAGAAGTAGGGGCAAAACGCTCCTTGTTTACAGGCGGCTTGCTCTCAGCCGAGATGCCCATACCCAAAGGCGGGTTCTCGGTAGTAGGTGCTTCCATGATGGTCATTGTACATTTGCCCGTGAATGCGGCACCATCCTCTACCGATAACTTTTTGGTAGAGATATTGCCATCCACCCTTCCACCAGATTTAAGGGAAAGGCGCTCGTCACAGTTCACGTCGCCCTTGATTTTACCAGCGATGTCTGCATTCGTCGCATTGACCTCCCCTTCCACAAATCCATCCGGATTAACAACCAATCGGCCTTCTACAAAGATTTTGCCGATCACTTTACCATTAATAATGGTGTCACTTTTCGTTCGTAGCACCCCCTCAAAGGTTGCTCCAGGGCCCACCATGTTTAACTGCATCGGATTTGGAACCGAGGCAGCTGTTGGCCGGGCCGAAGGCGCTTGGGCTACTTCGTTCGAACTTTTGTTAAATAAAGCCATGAGAATCTCCCTGAATGTCTATTACTCGTTAAGGTAGTGTGTGTTTTACCAACCAATGATGGCCGCTCTTGGGTCTTGTGCCAAACCTTCATGCCAAAGTTCAAAATGCAAATGTGGACCACTGGTTATTTCACCCGTATTCCCACTGACAGCGATTGCTTCTCGCGATCTTACACGCTCTCCGACACGTTTCAACAAGCGGCTATTGTGTTTATAGGCTGAAATATAGCCACCTGCGTGTTGAATAACAATCACAAAACCACCTTCATGCGTCCAATCTGCAAAAGTTACATATCCATCAGCAATAGAACGCACCGAAGTCCCCTTCTGAACAGCAACATCAATGCCATAATGTCCCGACTTGGCCTCGAAGCCACGTGTCACAAAACCATTCACTGGCGCATGTGCTGGCAAAGTAATGGGATTGAGGTACAAACGTACTGGCGGAACTTGACCATTTGGAACCGACATTACATTCAAGGCAAGAGCCGGCTGCCGATGGGTTAGGGACCTATTCGCAGAAACCTCTTTTACCAAAGTATGGAGTGCGGTGCTTTCTTTTCGTGAACTTACGGATTGGTCGGGTTGAACCTTTGTATCAGGAACTGAAGCAGATACTGCTTCTTCACCGTTACGCTTTTTTGGAGGAACGCCCTTATGTACCGTATCAGACTTAACAGCAGTTGCACGTATTTTAACTTTTGTAGAATCCGAGCCTAATAGCACTTCACGAAGTTTTAGCAAATATAACTGTTGCGTTTCTAAAGAGTCTTGAAGTGCTGTTAAGCGATCTGCATTCAACTTAAGTGGATCCCCCTGACCTGTTACGCCACCGATTACCCATTCCCGCACAGGAAAAATAAGGAACAATAAAATTACAAGCAGAATACCACCTGCGAAAACAGCCATAACCTTGGACATAAATGGGCGAGGCTCCAACAAATATTGTTGGGGCGAATCAAAACCATTTGCATCCATGGTAATCACCGAGATTTCATTTTTGGGGTTACGCCAAAGATCCAACAAGAACGACTTCATAATTCTGCATATAAAATCCACTTACAAAAATTGAATTTCTTGATCATAGTAATTTATATTGGTTGTTCTGAAAAAACAAAAAAATATATTGAATCTCAATCTAATAGTTTGTCATGCCGCAACACAAATCCGCTGAGAAGCGCGTTCGTCAAAGTGAAAAGCGTCGTCTTCGCAATCGTGTACACAAAAGCCGTGTACGCACCATGATCAAGAAAGTCAAGTTAAGCGAAGAAAAAGAAGGCGCTACCGTACTTCTTAACGACGCAAAGGCTTATTTAGACCGCCTTTCTGCTAAAGGAATTATTCACGTAAATATGGCCGCCAACATCAAAGGTAAGTTGGATCGCCATGTGAATGCGTTAGCCTAAGCCGGATAACGCTTGTTCGCTTTTAGCCCATACTTTTTTAGTGGTGGGCTTTTTTAGTTTGGCCGCCATTTACCCCACTGCTGTGCAAACCATCTTATACAACAAACCAGCTACACCGGGTGTTTTCATGAACCATGACAACACAGTGGCTATATATTATATTGTCAAAGCGTCCGAAACCTTCGAGGTCGCCGCAAAAGGCTTATTTGAGGCCGTTAAGTCTGCCCAAAAACGCTTCCCAGATTGGCCCAGAGTACTTTATTTGGACATAGAAGGACATCAAATGCCTTCAGGACAGTTTGAAGAGGCCATGATAGAGCTACAACAAGAATTTCTTTTTTCAACGATTGCACCTTTTGTTACGGCTTTGGAAACACCCATTGTGGACGGCATTAACCCAAATCCACAACGAAATGACCTCCCAGACCTTCTTCGGATAACCGAATGAATTTATCAACAATAGCCGAAAACAACCCAACTTTTATCTTCATCACGTCATCTCATGCCCAATAGTTGCTTTATACAATGCCTATAGCGGATTCGCTAATATATAGGATCCGTTAAATGGAAGAGTTTTTTTCTTGTAATTCTTTACATTCAAGAAAAAAGTGCTTATAATGATGTTAAGTGGCAAGTTTGTTTTATCTTCTATACCTTGTTCACAATATCAAAGACGATATATCTTTTAATTGCTGAACATGTCTTAATGATGGTCTGATGATCAAATCTTCCATCCATATAATAATAACCCAAACGAATTATTTACATTCGCAAATAAACCTTAAGTGTAAACCTTGACACCGACTCAGGAGATCACCATGAAAAAACAACTTCAAAACATTTTAACCTTTGCATTTGTGCTGTTTTTGGCAACAGGAATGGCTTATGCACAACAAGGCCGCGTTCACGCAGCACTCATGGGTGGCGTAGCCAGCTATGGCGGCGATAATGACAAATATTCTGGCGATATGAACCTCGGCAAAGCCTATTTTGACAATGCAGGCCCAAACCTTGGTTTGGAACTGGGCTATGGCTTAACCGACCAATTAACCGCTTTGGTACGTGGTGCGTGGGGTAAGTATCCGAATATTGAATCCCGCTTTGCCGCAAATACCCAAAAAGAGGGACGCTTAACAGGTGCTTTATTGCTTCGCTACCAAATTTTTAGTGCTTTGGCCAATAAGGCATTTTCTCCTTATGTCCAATTGGGTGCGAACCTTACACAGGCTTCAAAACAAGCTACTTTTGTAATGCCTGCAGGAAGCTCAAAACCGGGAATAGGCTTTGGCCCTTCATTAGGTATCGGAACGCAATTTAAGGTAGGCCCTGTGAAGTTAGGAATTGACGCTACAAGCTATATGATAACTCCTGATGCAGCTGTTGATGCGGCTGACCCTGAAGTTCCTGCAGACGAGCGCAATTTTGACTTCTTGAACTTCTTAAGTGCTAACCTCTCCTTCGACTTGAAAGAGGGTGTCGTTTGTAACCCAGCCTTGGTCACCAATGTGAACCTTCCAAGTGGTTCGGTTAATATGGGACAAGCAACAAACTTCAGCATGGGCGTTGCACCAACCGCTACCGTTCCAGTAGCTTACATGTGGGACTTTGGTGATGGCAACACCGGAACAGGTGCAGCTGTAACCCATACCTATGCTCGTCCGGGAACCTATACGGTTACGTCAAGTGCGATGAACTGCCGTGGAACCGATACCAAAACAGGTACGGTTACGGTTGTAGATCCATGCGCTAGCAACCCTGCAAAACTTTCCGCGGCCAATGCACCTACAACCTTGGAAGCTGGCAAGAGTGGCTCCTTTACCTCCAGCGCTTCTGGCTCTTGCCAAGTAAGCTATGCTTGGGACTTTGGCAACGGCGCCACGGCCTCTACGGCAAATGCATCTTATAGCTTCTCTACACCGGGAACCTATACCGTAAAAGTAACCGCTAAAAATGCTGCTGGTAGCGATTCTCGCACCTTCCGCGTAACGGTTAATGCGGCAACACCTCCGCCTATTACGGATCCATGTTCCAAAGTTACCGAACTAAACTCGGTTTACTTCAACTACGGTGCATCTACCATTGATGCGCAAGCCATGAGTTTGATTGATGAAAACATCACTGCTCTCAAGGATTGCCCAAACCTCAAGATCGTTGTAACAGGTTATAGTGACTCTGTAGAAAACAGCATGACCATTGCACAACGTCGTGCAAAAGCCATTGCTGATTACATGACTTCTAAAGGCATTGATGCCAGCCGAATCACCGTTCGTGGCGCAGGTGTTGATCCTAACAACTGCGATAAAGAAGATCCAGGTCGTGGTTGCCGCCGCAACCGTCGTGTAGAAGCGGTGATTGTACGCTAATTCTACAACAAGGCCAAAATTAATGAGGGGGAGTTCCAACGGAACTTCCCCTTTTTTGGTACATTTTATCTACAAGTATGTCCTGGATGGACTTTCCCCTTTCCACAACAAAAGTAGCATCAAACATGAAACGTTGGTTGATTCTTTTTTTAGCGGTATTTAGCACACTCAAAAGTCCCGCTCAAGTATCCTCCCTTACGGTTGGTAAGATCATGAAAGACCCCAAAACATGGATTGGGGCATGGCCAAGTGCGCCATATTGGGACGAAAATGGAAAAACCATTTATTTTAATTGGAATCCACAAGGAACGTACAAAGCCGACTCTTTGTATCAAACAAGCGTTAACGACCCGACAGTCCGCCAAGTTACGACGGCTTTGAGAAGGGCAATACGTGTTACGTTTGACCAATGGCACCAATCCAATAACCCGTATAACCCAGAGAAGACCCATAAAGTACTGGCTCACAAAGGAGACATTTACCTTTATGACGTTCAAAAACAAACCCTTACACCACTTACCCGAACCATGGAAACAGAATCCGCTCCATACTTCTCTTTAGACGCGAGTGCCATCTATTTCCAAAAGGAACAAAACTTGTTCAGACTTTCGTTAGGGACAGGACTTCTGACACAAATTACCAACATACAAAACGGTGAAGCACCTCCGACACCAAGCAAACTGAATGAACAAGATCGGTTTCTTCTTCAGCAGCAGCGCGATCTGTTTACCGTGATCCGCGAAAAAACAGAAAGAACCGAGCAAACACAAGCCTTTAATAAACGAGAAGAACGCGCCACCCGTGTCTTCCCTTCTCCTTTTTATCTGGGCAAAAGGAACCTAAGAAATCTTGTCTATGATCCTCAAAACCGCTTTGTAGTGCTTAACCTTGTGAACAGAGCCAGCCAGACTAAAAACACAACCGTTGGTACCTATGTAAGTGAAGACGGCTACGCCGGATCAATCCGAACGCGCCCAAAAGTAGGCCAACCCACTGATGGCTATGAGATGTGGGTCATAGACCTAAAGCGGGACACCACATATGCGGTCTCTTTTTCTGGATTAACCGACGCCAATCGCATTCCAGAATATCTTGTTGAGCAGGGTGTTAAAAAATTAGAAGGGATCCACAAACGTGTTTTTATCCCATATGGCCCAATCTGGAATACAACAGGTTCACATGCGTTCATAGAAATTCGGACGAGCGACAACAAAGACCGCTGGATCGCCTTGTTAAACCCAGAGACTGGCGCATTAACAACCGTAGATCACCAACATGATGAGGCATGGATTGCAGGGCCGGGGATTTCTTGGGCGGGAGGTGCTGGACAAACGGGATGGCTGCCGGATAACGAACACTTGTATTTCCAAAGTGAGAAAACAGGATACAGCCACCTCCACGTTTACAATGTGCGTACCAATATGGCCAAAGCCCTCACTTCGGGGGATTTTGAGGTCTTTTCACCCAGTATCTCGAAAGATGGCCAATTTTGGTATTTTACCAGTAGCGAAGGCTCACCTTTCGAGCGCCATTTTTTCCGTATGCCGATCTTAGGTGGAAAACGGGAAAAATTGACAACACTTACGGGGAAAAACGAGGTCTCTCTAAGTCCCGACGAAAAATTTATGGCGATCTTGTATTCATACAGCAATAAACCACCAGAGGTCTATCTGCAAGAAATTGGCGGAGCGCCCAAAAAAATCACCTCTTCACCTACAAAAGATTGGTTGGCCTACAATTGGCGCGATCCCGAAATTGTGATGATCCCCGCATCCGATGGAAAGCAAGTTCCGGCACGGATATACCGCCCCAAAAAATCCAATGGCGCGGGCGTTTTGTTTGTCCATGGCGCAGGATACCTGCAAAATGTACACCGCTGGTGGAGCACTTACTTCCGCGAATACATGTTCCATAACTTACTTGCGGACTTAGGTTACACCGTATTGGATGTGGATTATCGTGCCTCTGAGGGGTATGGCCGAGATTGGAGAACAGCCATCTATAGACATATGGGCGGGCGTGATCTGCAAGACTTTGTGGATGCCTCGCGGTATTTGACCAAAAACTACCGTATTGAACCCGAACGCATTGGGATTTATGGTGGCTCCTATGGCGGATTTATCACCTTAATGGCCTTGTTTACCGAACCAAAATACTTTGGCGCTGGTGCCGCATTACGCTCCGTAACCGATTGGGCGCATTACAACCATCCTTATACGGCCAATATTCTGAACACACCAGCACAAGACTCGTTGGCCTTTGCCCGCTCTTCGCCCATTAATTTTGCCGCTGGATTAGAAGACCCTCTTCTGATTTGTCATGGCGTGGTGGACACCAATGTGCATTTCCAAGATGTGGTGCGCCTCTCACAAAAACTGATCGAACTGGAAAAAGACAACTGGGAAATGGCACTCTATCCGATAGAAGATCATGGTTTTGTGGAACCCTCCAGCTGGACGGATGAGTATCGGCGGATTCTAAAACTCTTTGAAGATCACATCGGCCCAAATAGACGGCCAAAGAGCAACTTCCCCAAATAGCAGCCTCGAAGTAAAAAAGCCGGAAGATTGAACGTTCCTCCGGCTTAATCTTTTTATGTCCTTCAAAATTTCTAATAGAGAAGATACGGTACGCGCTTTTGTTGGAACGTAGCCAATTCTTGTTGCCATGAGCGAATGATCTGCTCTGGGCTTTTTCCCGCCTCCAACATCTCTATTAGCCGATTGGTTCCGGCCAGTTTGCCCATAAAATCCCGGAGGAAGAAGGTTTTCCGAAGGGTTGACGTCGCTTGTGTATAAAAGGCTGCTAAAGTATGGATTCCGACTTCAACAGGTTGAAGCGAGAGAGGATTAGTCACCGTTAGCTTAACGCCATACACTTTTTTTCCTTTTAACTTAGGGCTTGTGGCCATATTGGAAATGCTTTTTGGGACAAATTGGGTCGCTTCAAAAGAAACACCAGGCAAACGTTTGGCATTCAAGGCGGTGGCCAATTGTTGTGCATTCGCCCAAGTAGCACCCACATTTTTAAACGGCAACATGGTTCCCCGTCCTTCACTCAAACTTGTGCCCTCAAAAAAACACATCCCCGGATACAAATAGGCCGTTTCCACATCTGGAATATTGGGACTTGTGCGGATCCAAGGTAGTTGGGTCTCTTCCCAAAGCATTGTTCTATACCAACCATTTAGTTTTACAACCGTTAACTGAAGCGATGCAAGACCGGGCATCAGGTTTTCACCTCTGATCATCTGCGCCAATTCACCTACCGTCATCCCATGTTGTACTGGAATGGCAACTTGCCCCACAAAGGAAGTCATACTGGGTTCGAGCATAAAACCAGAAACCCGCATTCCACCCAAAGGATTTGGACGATCCAAGACCAAAAATGGAATATTATGCTCGGCTGCTGCCTGCATGGCCAAAGCCATTGTAGAGATATACGTGTAGAACCGCGCACCAATATCCTGTATGTCAAAAACCAAAATATCCACCTCTTTTAACATCTGAGCCGTAGGCTTTTTGGTTGCGCCATACAAACTATAAACGGGCAGATTGGTTTGGGGGTCTTTTCCATTGGTAACGGCTGCTCCAGCATCTGCAAGCCCACGAATCCCATGTTCAGGGCCAAAAAGCGTCGTAAGTTTTACTCCGGGAGCATGATACAACAGGTCAATAATATGCTGACCATTTACGGTTGCCGTATGATTGGTAATCAAGCCCACTTTTTTTCCGCGTAGCAATTCAAAATTGTACGTTGCCAACATCTCGGCCCCTGTTTGTACTTGGGCAAAACCCCATGCCGCAAACACCAGTGAAAACAAGGGCGTATAGCGGATTAGGCGTAAAACTTTTTTCATGGTATTCAGTGGTTATGAAGTAAAAAGCCGAAATCGTAGTTTGAAAGAACGATTCCGGCCCACATCAAGATTATTAATCGGTACGCATTGGGAGTCGCAAAGGCTCTCGCTTACCAATTCCCTGCAATTTCCATACCGGGGAAGAAATAGTTGCTTTCAATTTGGGCATTTTCATTAGAATCGGAGCCGTGGATAATGTTTTCGCCGAGAGACGCTGCGTATAGACGTCGGATGGTTCCTTCATCGGCGCTTGCCGGATTGGTCGCTCCGATCAAGGTACGAAAGTCCGAAACCGCATTTTCTTTTTCAAGAATCATCGGTACGCATGGCCCGCTTGACATGAAAGTGGTCAATTCCTCGAAGAATGGGCGCTCGCGGTGTACGGCATAGAAGCCTTCGGCCTCCGACTTGGTGAGCTTTACAAGTTTCATGGCCAGAATTTTAAATCCAGCTTCTTCCACATGTTTTGTCACCGTTCCGATTAGGTTCCTGCGAACACAATCTGGTTTCAAAATGGTTAGGGTACGGTTACTCATAAGAATGTTCTATTATTTGAAGTATAGTCATTTATAATACAACAACCGAAAGGGGTCTTTGTCGAAAAATCGGGCAAATACGCCATTAAGTGTCCAATATTTTGTTCATTCCTATCCCCGTTACGGCTCCCAAAAGCAAGCCAGCGGCTAAAATAAGGAAGAGGTTGATCAGTGCTATTACCAAATTGTTTAGATAGAAGCTCATTAATGAGGTGTAGTCTATGGCAAGAATACTCCCCAGCGCCAACATCCAACCCGAAAACGCATAGACCAACCATATATTTGCTTTAGGACTCACCTCCCGAAGAACGAAGGTTTGCAAACCACCAGACAATAAAGCCCCGAACACCAGACAGGTGCCTAATTTATAGGGCACAATGGACGTTAGAAATACATCCACCACCAAAAAAGGCAATGTAAGCCCCAACACCAAGTACCCAATCCACTTTAAGCCAATGCCGCCATGCTTTTTCAGTAGAAGCCATTGCAGGGTTCCGATGCCGCCTCCCATTCCCAAACCAAGATAGAATTGCATCCCCTCTATACCCATCGCATCCAAGGCTGAGGAAAGCACCAAAATAAGGACGACCCCAAGGAACCAGCCATAAAACGTATATTTCATCCATGCACCAATAGAAGGCGCAGATAGGGACCTCTTATCCATTACATCAGTCCTTTTGCGCGGCCACCATCCACAGGAAGAGCAATACCTGTAATGTAAGCAGCAGGTTTAGAAGCCAAAAAAACGGCAGCGGCGGCAAACTCCTCCGGCTCACCCAATCGTTTTAGGGCATTGGCAGAAGCCCAGTTCGCCTCGATAGCTTCGCCCGATTGTCCGGTTTGTTGCTCGGTGGCATGTCTTAAAGCATCCAGACGCTCAGTCTTTGTAAAGCCGGGCAACAATGTATTGACCGTAATGCCCCAAGGCCCCAATTCCTCCGATAAACTTTTTGCAAAACCCTGCACGCCCGCCCGTGCGACATTCGAGAGGTATAAATTGGGAATGGGTTGCTTGGCTGAGATCGAAGTGATCATTAGAATTCGAGCGTGCCCGTCTTCTTCCGCTGCGGCCTTTAGTGGTTCGATTGCATAGCGGCAAAGATTTATGGTACTCATTAGGTTTAAATCAAGGGCGTCTTGCCAATCCTTCGACGAAAAATCGTTGATGAAGCCAGACGGCGGGCCACCGGCATTCGTCACCAAAACGTGTAATTTACCATACACCGAAACAACCTCGTTTACCGCTCGATGCACATCCTCCTCTTGCGAAACGTCACAGCAAACCGGAAGCACCTTTTCCCCAATCGCCAAAGCCGCCTGCTTGATCCGTTCAGGGTCTCGGCCACAAATGGCCACATGTGCCCCCTCGTTATACAAGGTTTGTGCTACTGCAAAACCCAATCCGGCACTTGCTCCTGTTACAAAGGCAACTTTTCCACGTAGTCCTAAATCCATTTTCGTTGATAATTGGCTATTTGATAAGTATGTTTTTGGTACTGTTAGGGAATCTGTTATTGTCAAACCCCATAAAATTACAACATCATGAAGCGCGAAGTCATCAGCACACCCCACGCTCCCGCTGCCATTGGGCCATACAGCCAAGCCATTCAGGTTGGCAAAACCCTTTATTGTTCCGGACAAATCCCGATTGATCCGAAAACCAATACGGTATTAACAGAAGCTGATATTGAAGGCCAGACGGTTCAAGTTCTCGAAAACTTGGGCGCTGTCCTGAAAGCCGCCGGAATGTCTTACCGAGACGTTGCACGATGCGAAGTTTTTTTAGCCTCTATGGACGATTTTGCACAAATGAACGAGGTTTATTCGCGGTACTTTAACGAATCGCCCCCGGCACGAGTCACCGTAGAGGTTTCCAAACTCCCACGCGGCGTCAAGGTAGAAATTTCGTGCATCGCTGCACAAGCCTAATTTTGCCTCAAACCTTCTTGAGCGGTTGGTCTATCTGGAACAATCGCTTTTTTATTTTCCGGTTACGCCCTCACAACGATACGTCAGAAATTTACACGCGCAAGGAGTTTTAACCGGACATTCAGCTCGTATTCTCGGTTCAAAAGCAAGGTATTGGCGGTAATATCCAATTTCCCCGAAAAGGATTCTGCTCGCAGATAAGGGGTAATGTCTTCCAACGCATCAATGGTCAGTGTTACAGTATCCTCGTTGACGCCGGTGGGGAAGTTGACTTGGCTTGCGACTTCTCGCGTAGGTAATCCGGCTGCTGAGAGGCTAAGTTTGATACCTTGCAGAAACGAAACCGGAACGCCGGTCGGGAAAATCACTTCCAAAACAGCCGTATCTAACGTTCCTGACGTAAGTGCCGCTTTCGTAAAATTCTGTGCCGCCAACACATCTGCAATGTCAATTTTATTGTCAGAAGTTAGTGATCGGGTTTTGGTTTGCCCATCCCCACTTGCAAACGTAAAGAAAAACTCTTTGTTTGCCGTGAGGGTCACGGTATCTGTTGGCCCAACCGGATCACAGCCATTCGAGGTAAACAAAAAAAGCAGGCCCAACAGCCCTATAAAACGATACATCCAACGATTCATGGTAGCAAGGTCTTGGGTTAATAACGAATCAAGGCTTCAACGGTATTTCCACCAATACGATCCCGTCCATTTAAAAATCCCAATTCAATCAGGAACGAAAAACCAACCACCTCAGCCCCTAATCGCGTGGCCAACTGGACAACAGCGGCGGTAGTCCCACCAGTCGCTAAAACATCGTCGTGGACTAAAACACGCTCTCCGGCTCCCAATGCGTCCTCGTGCATTTCGAGCGTATCGAAGCCATACTCCAAGGCATATGAAGCCTGAATGGTTTTTGCTGGCAATTTACCCGGCTTACGAACCGGCACAAAACCCGCCCTTAAGCGCTCGGCAATCATTAAGGCAAACAAAAAACCTCTCGCCTCAATGCCCACAACTTTCTGAATGCCCAAATTTTTGAAGGGCATAGCGAGGGCATCTGCCGTAGCACGCAAGAGCGTTGGGTTTTGTAAAATTGGCGTAATGTCTTTGAAGTGTATTCCCGGCTTCGGGAAATCGGGAATTGTCCGAATGGTATTGTTCAGTTGTTCGCTTAGGTTCATGGCTTTTCTGAAACTTGTTCCACGTTATGAAGGATACAAGATAGCGGCCAAAAGGGAGAAAGCCAAAACAATCGGGAAAACCGCCTATAAATCTTCCGTACAGCAGGTAGGATCATCCATTCTTGCCTGTTTTGCGGTCAATTACGTCCCTTAACGGGCGGTATATCCTTTAAATATTGGCAACTTGCCCTGCTTCTTTAGGTGGATATAGGATAGAAGCAAGCACCGAAACAGCCAAAATAATCGCAATTACAGCTAAGGAAATTTCCGTAGGGACTTTGTAGTAGTCCACCATCACCATCTTCATACCCACAAACATAAGCACCGTAGCCAAACCATATTTGAGGTAGTGGAAATACTTCGTAATACCCGCAAGTGCAAAATAGAGCGATCTTAAGCCGAGAATGGCGAACACATTAGACGTATAAACAATAAAGGCATCATCCGTAATCGCCAAAATGGCCGGAATCGAATCCACGGCAAAAATAAGATCCGTGAACTCAATCAACAATAACACAATGAACAACGGCGTGGCATACCGCACCCCATTCTCGACCATAAAGAAGCGATGACCATGAAGATGTGGGGTGACAGGCATAAATTTTTTGAACAATCTGACCAAAGGATTTTTATCTGGCTCCAAAGGTTTTTCTTTCTGGAACATCATTTTAAGACCCGTTAAGATCAAAAATGCCCCAAAAACATAGATAATCCAATGGAATTGTTTAATCAAGGCCACGCCAGCAAAGATAAAAATGGCCCGCATAACCAAAGCGCCGAGAATCCCCCAAAAAAGTACACGGTGTTGATAACGTAACGGAATACTGAAATAAGTAAAAATGAGTACAAAAACAAAGATATTATCCACACTCAAAGACTTTTCAATCAGATAACCTGTCAGAAAAGCAATGCCCTTCTCCTCGCCCATAAAGGTATAAATCCCAAAATTGAAGAGCATCGCAAGCCCAATCCACACCCCACTCCAAATCAGTGCTTCCCGGATACTTACTTCATGACTATCTCGGTTAAACACGCCTAAATCTAAGGCCAACATGAACAAAATGAATAAGTTAAAGCCAATCCAAAGCCAAGTTTGATCCATCACCAAGTTTGTTTAAGTGTATATGACGGACACTAAACGGCGATGGAAAAGGCTTGTTTCGAGATTAAAAAGAGTCTAATACAATCCTAAGCACGGTTTAATATGGCGTTTTCGACGTGGTTATTATATACGCAGATGAGCAAAATTTAGACTGTATTTTTGGCAAAGGATGTGCTTCAAAGTGCTACGGGTGGGAGTTATAGTGGTTTCGCCTTTGAGTTTGAAAGCCGCCCGATCAACTTAAACAATGTTTTGAACCTGCTCGCGGATTTTTTCGAGTTCTTCTTTCATCTTAATAACCGCTTGTGTGATCTGTGCATCATTTGCTTTCGAGCCGATGGTATTAATTTCTCGGTTTAGTTCTTGTACCAAAAAATTGAGTTTCCTTCCCGATGGTTCGTTCGCATATAAGGCTGCATCAAAAACAGTGAAGTGGGAACGGAGGCGCACAATTTCTTCGGTGATGTCCATCTTGTCCACCAAAAGTGCCACTTCCAATTCCAAACGTTCCCGGTCAATCCGCTCATCCGAGAGAATCTGCACAATACGATCATGGATACGCTGGCGGGCCTCTACGGCACGTTCCGGCGCACGGCTTTCTACCTTTTCCAACAAGAGCGCAATCTGAGACCGACGAAGGGCGAAGTCCTTCCGAAGTGCTTCTCCTTCTGTTTTACGCATATCTTGGATGGCCTTTAAGGCAAGCTGAGTTGCTGCTTCCATGCAAGACCATGTCCGTTCTGCATCTTCTTCCGAAGTTTCTTTGGCGGCAAAAACCTCTGGTAACCGGATGAGGTGTTCTAACCGAACTTCCTCGAAAATACCTGTAATATCCTTCAGTTCTGCAAAGCGGGACATGTACGCCCGAACAGCACGCGCATCTAAGGGCGGCACGGAAAGGTCTCCTGAGAGGTCTTCTAATTGCACGCTTGCATTGATCTTTCCCCGATCTAATGCTTTTTTGATGAGGTTTTGAAGTGCGGGTTCATAAACCGAGAGCGCACGCGGCACGCGGCAATAGACCTCACAATATCGGCTATTAACGGCGCTAATTTCAACCGTAACCCGTATATTGTGTTTTTCGGCCACACCACGGCCATAGCCTGTCATGCTAATAATCATATACGGAAGGGATAAGAGAAAATAAAAAAGCCGGACGCATTGTTCCGGCTTGTGCGGAGAGAGAGGGATTCGAACCCTCGGTACGCGTTTTTGCACGTACACCCGCTTTCCAGGCGAGCTCCTTCAACCACTCGGACACCTCTCCTTGCGTGCCTTTTATGTGTTTAGACATAAGAAGGACGGTAAAAATACAAAATGAATATTATTTCTGCAATCCCCAAATCAGACCTTCATAATTTCCGCTTCTTTGTGGTGCAGCATTTCATCAATTTTCTTAATGCTAAGGTCGGTCTGGCGTTGAACTTGGTCTTCTGCCTCAAACTTCATGTCTTCGGAGAGTTTTAGCTCTGCCACCGCCTTCTTGATTTCGTGATTGGCATCGCGCCGCAAGTTTCGGACGGCTACCCGTGCTTCCTCGGATTTGTGCTTGGCCAATTTCACCATTTCACGACGGCGCTCCTCCGAGAGGGGCGGGATTGGAATCCGAATAACGATACCATCATTGGAAGGGTTTAGCCCCAGATGCCCATTCCGAATGGCTTTTTCGATTGGCTGGAGCGAACTTTTATCCCAAGGTTGAATCACCAATAAATCCGGAGCAGGGGCATTTACATTGGCCAATTGATTCAGGGGCATCATAGAGCCATACACTTCAACACGCACAGACTCTAGCATAATCGGGTTAGCACGTCCAGCGCGAATGGTATTAAATTCGCTTGTAAGGTGTTTAATTGTATTGCCCATATCGTCGTGGGCCACGCTTACAATCATTTCTAAGTCTTCAGAAAGCATAACAAATTTGGTTTTACGTACATGAGACACCGGCAAGGGATGCGGTCATTTTCCTTTTCGGAACGACTACCAATAGACGGTTGTTCCAATGCTACTGTCCTTTAAAACCCGTGTCAGATTGCCTTGTTTGTTCATATCGAAAACAATGATCGGAATTTTAGAATCTTTCAGCAGGGTAATGGCTGTCAGATCCATCACTTTCAAGTTCCGCTCCACGACATCCATCCCATAAATCCGTTCAAACCGTTTGGCATTGGGGTCTTTTAGCGGATCTGCCGTATAGACGCCATCCACCCGTGTTCCTTTCAGCACCACTTGTGCCCCTATTTCGGCAGCACGGAGCGAAGCGGCGGTATCGGTAGTGAAGTAGGGGTTTCCGGTTCCAGCACCAAAAATGACCACACGCCCTTTTTCTAAATGACGCACTGCCCTACGGCGAATGAAGGGTTCCGCAATTTCTTCCATATTGATTGCAGACTGGAGTCGGGTATAAACCCCAATTTCCTCTAAAGCAGCCTGAAGTGCCATGGCATTGATCATCGTGGCCAGCATCCCCATATAGTCTGCATGGGCACGGGTCATCTCCGAACCTAAATCCGAAACGCCTCGGAAGATATTCCCACCACCAATTACAATGGCCAATTCGATGCCTGCTTGAGCGGCTTCCTGAATGTCGGCGGCATAAGCACGCAAAATATTTTTATCAATACCAAACGCACGATCGCCCATTAAGGCTTCTCCGCTAAGTTTCAACAAAACACGTTTGTATTGGATTGAACCCTGTTCCATGACCTCGGCTCCGAAAAATACAAGAGAAAAGGGTTTATGATATTAGCACCACAAACCCTTATTTTTTAACCACCTAATACAAAGCGGACAAATTTAACGACATCCACTTCTGCTTTCTTAAGCATTTGTGCAACAGTTTGTTTGGGATCTTTCACGAAGGCTTGATCCAACAAAACGCGCTCTTTAAAGAAGGAATTCAATGCGCCTTGTGCAATCCGATCTATAATATTTTCAGGCTTGCCTTCGTTAATCGCACGATCTCGCGCAATCTCCATCTCCCGCTGCTTGATTTCATCCGAGACTTGATCGGCATGGAGTGCAATTGGGTCTAAGGCGGCCACCTGCATGGCGACATCGCGTCCAGCCTCCTCGTTGTCTGCTGTCAACTCAACCAAGACGCCCAGACGAGCACCGGGGTGGATGTAACTTACAACCGTACCTGCGGCAGACGTAATCTCGAAGCGACGCACATCAATTTTCTCACCGATTTTTCCGGTCATTTCATTCAGTTTATCGGCAACGGTAATACCATCCAATGTTGCGGTCTGGAGGGCTTCCATGCTATCGGGCTGCGCCGCCAATACCAAATTTGCTACCGATTGTGCAAACGCCTGAAACGCTTCGTTACGTGCCACGAAGTCGGTTTCACAGTTTACCTCCACGATGGCGGCGGTTTTTTTATCCTCCGTTAGTGCGGTCGCAATGACCCCTTCTTTGGCATCGCGGTCTGCACGTTTTTCAGATACTTTCTGGCCTTTTTTACGGAGAATGGCAATGGCTTCATCGAAATTGCCTTCGGCCTCAACAAGGGCCTTTTTGCAATCCATCATACCTGCGCCAGTCGCCTGACGCAATTTGTTCACTTCTTTTGCAGAGATGTTCATGATAACCTCTATGATTTAACGTTGTTATTAAGACCGTAATTATGCCCCACATTACGTTGGGACAAGGAAAAGGCGCAACCAGAGCGCTTGTAAAAAGTCCGATTGCGCCGCTTTCCGAAAAAAAACTTATGGTGCGGGTTAGCCTTCGGCCTCTGGAGAAGGTGCCGGAGCCTCCGAGGAAGGCGCTGAAGCCTCCGCAGCAGGAATTTCTTCTTTGCGCTCGCTCGTTCTACGACGACGGGTTCCACCCTGACGGCCTTCTTTTTCGGCTTGGGCGGACTCACGCTTTTCCTTCTCGGCATTCTTTGTCGCTTGGTCAAACTCACGCGCCTTTCTACCTTCCAAAATCGCATCAGCAACCGCAGCCGTAATCAAATGGATGGATTTGATCGCATCATCATTTGCTGGAATGGGGAAGTTCACAGGATCTGGATCGCAGTTGGTGTCGCAAATCGCAAAAATGGGAATACCAAGGCGTTGAGCTTCCTGCACCGCGATATGCTCCCGTTTGGTGTCCACAATAAAGATTGCACCGGGAAGTTTGCCCATTTTGGAAATCCCCATCAGGGTACGCTCTAATTTTTCGCGTTCGCGGGATTTCATCAGCCGTTCTTTCTTCTTGAACTTGTCCATCGTACCATCCTGCTCCATTTTAATCAGGCCATCCATACGTTTAATGGAGTTGCGAATGGTTTGGAAGTTCGTAAGCATACCACCCAACCAGCGTTCGGAGACATAAGGCATTCCGCAGCGCTCTGCTTCTTGCTTCATGATTTCTTGGGCTTGTTTTTTCGTACCAACGAACAGGATGTTCCGGCCTTGTTTCGCGATATTACCCGCTGCACCAGCCGCTTCTTCGAGCAATTGTTGGGTTTGGGTGAGGTCAATAATGTGTACGCCATTCCGCTCCATGAAGATATAGGGTTGCATCTTCGGGTTGCGGCGGCTGGTCAGGTGACCAAAGTGGGAGCCTGCCTTGAGCAGGTCTTCTACCGATACGCGCATGTTTTTATGTGTTTTGGGTTGTTCCGCTACCTTCTTCGTGTATCTCCGTTATCCTGCTTGTGGCAAGGACACCCAACAGAGGCGGGGGAAGGTATGTGGTTTGTAAGAATATTAAGCACAACAACAGCGGTAAGGGAAATCCCGTACCGCCGTCTGTTTTTATTCGCATCCAAGCTGGATTAACGCTTGGAGAATTGGAATCTCTTACGGGCTTTAGGCTTTCCGTATTTTTTCCGTTCAACGGCGCGGGGATCCCGAGTTAGGAAGCCAGCATCACGCAATGGCTTCTTAAATTCGTCATTGAATTTCACCAATGCACGGGCGATGCCTAAGCGGATGGCCTCGGACTGGCCTTTGGTTCCACCACCTTTTGCATTTACCACTACATCGAATTGGCCTTCTACGGCGGCCACTTTCAATGGCATCTGAACCACCATTTGGTTGATGCGGATGGGGAAGTAGTTTTGGAGATCGCGCTTATTGATCGTCATATTGCCGTTTCCGGGGCGGAGATATACCCGTGCCACCGAGGTTTTACGACGACCAACCGCAATATATTGCACAGGGCTTGCCATACGTTTGATTTTCTATGGTATTTACAACGTGATTACTTCGGGTTGTTGCGCTTGATGTTCGTGCTCTGGGCCAACGACCACTTTGAGTTTGCCAAACATTTTGCGGCCCAAGCTATTTTTGGGCAACATACCTTTTACGGCGTTTTCCAAAATTTGCTGGGGCTTCTTGGTACGCGCTTCAGCGGGTGTCCGATGGCGAAGGCCGCCCGGATAACCTGTATAGCGCAGGTATTGCTTTACGGTTTCTTTTTTTCCCGTAAAACGAACCTTATCTGCATTGATAACGATTACAAAATCGCCGGTATCAACGTGGGGCGTGTAGGAGGGCTTGTGCTTACCGCGCAGGATTGCAGCGATTTTAGAAGCAACGCGGCCCACAACCTGATTCTCGGCATCTACAACGTACCATTTGCGCTGTACATTTTCCGTTTTTTCCGAGAACGTCTTGAAGCTATTGGCGTCCATGACTTTTAAAATAGTTGAGACGAGCATTGTACTCGTGCATTCTATAAAAACAGTATTATTATTTCTTTAAATAGCTTCATAAGTTAAGGACTTAATATAAACAATCCCACAAGTCTTCGATTTCTTTACGCATTCTTTTATTTTATCGCCTGATGTACGGACAAAACAAGCTTAGACGGCCTCTTTCATCAATGCAGGGAGGACGTTTTCATAGGATTCGCGTAATTCATGGGAAAAGAAGTCAAACAATTCTTCCCCATTCAGCATTAGCCGGAAGGAGTTTCCGGTTACGGTTCCGAGGTGTGTGGCTTGTGCGCCGAAGAATTTTGCGGCTTTTTTCACCTCTTCTACCCTTGCCGCCGGCACCGCAATCACGACTCGGCTTTGCGCTTCCCCGAAGAGTAAGGCATCGTGCCGTATATATATATCGTCGAGGACAATATCCGCACCATGATGATCCGAGAAAATAACCATTTCGGCCAAGCAAACTGCCAAACCTCCGTCCGAGACATCGTGTGCGGACTGAACCACGCCCTTGCGAATCAGGTGTAGAACCGCGTTTTGAATGGCTTTTTCTTCGTTCAGTTCAAAATACGGGGCATCGCCCGTTGTTTTTTGATGCACCCAAGCAAGGTATTCCGATCCGTCTATGTTTTCTTGGTGTACCCAGCCTTCCGGCGAGATGAGCATCAAGACATCCCCTGCATTTTTGAGGACAGGAGATGTGGTTTGGGTATGTACATCCTCTATTAGCCCCAACATCCCAATGGTTGGTGTTGGGAAGACGGCGCTTTCTGGATTTTCATTATAAAACGAGACGTTTCCGCCTGTTACGGGAGTATCCAAGACACGACAGGCATCCCCCATGCCGCCTACCGATTCTTTAAAGACCCAATACACTTCGGGTTTGTAGGGATTTCCATAATTGAGGCAATTTGTGATGGCAAGCGGTTTTCCACCGGCACAAACCACATTTCGGGCGGCTTCGGCGACGGCAATTTGCCCACCTTTTCGGGGATTTAGATAAACGTATCGGCCATTGCAATCGGTTTTTACGGCAAGAGCTTTATTCGTTCCTTTGATGCGCACAACGGCTGCATCACTGGGACCGGGGCCTGAGACGGTATTCGTGCGGACTTGGTGGTCGTATTGTTGCCACACCCAACGTTTCGAAGCGATATTTGGCGCTGAAAGAAGTTTTAAGAGCATATCGCCAGCTTCTTCCGGCGCAAAATCCTCCACTTCTTGTATCTGAAAAGCAGACGTTTTGGCAAGATAAACTGGTTTTTGGGTTTCACGATCGTATTGTGGCGCACCGCCACCCAATGAGAGGTGGTTAGGCGGTACATCGGCCACCAACTCACCGTGCCAATATATTTTTACACGTGGCTCATCGGTAACATGGCCAATATGCGCGACGTGTAAGTCCCACTTTTTAAAAATGGCCTCTACCTCGGCCTCGCGCCCTTTTTCAACCACCAACAACATCCGTTCTTGGCTTTCGGAAAGCATAATTTCGTAGGGCGTCATTCCGGCTTCACGCACCGGAACCCGTTCTATGTGCAAGGTCATACCAGAGTTGCCCTTTGCACTCATTTCGCAGGTCGAGCAGGTAATTCCGGCAGCCCCCATGTCTTGGATACCCACCAAAGCACCACTTTTAATGGCCTCTAAGGTGGCCTCAAGCAAGAGTTTTTCGGTAAAAGGGTCGCCAACCTGCACACTTGGACGCTTGGATTCACTGGCCTCACTGATTTCCTCCGAGGCAAATGTTGCGCCATGAATACCATCACGTCCGGTTGATGCACCGACGATATATACGGGATTTCCTTCGCCCTTTGCAATCGCGGAGGCCGTTTGGCCTACCTTAACCAAGCCCACACTCATCGCATTTACCAATGGGTTCCCTTCGTATGCCGGATCAAAATAGACCTCACCCGCAACGGTTGGTACGCCAAAGGCGTTGCCGTAACCAGCAATACCCCGCACCACACCATCCAAGAGCCAACGGACTTTTGCCTTGCGCGGATCCCCGAAGCGCAATGAATTGAGCGATGCAATAGGACGCGCACCCATTGTGAAAATGTCTCGCTGAATGCCACCTACGCCCGTTGCTGCACCTTGATATGGCTCTACGGCTGATGGGTGATTGTGGGATTCTATTTTGAACGCCACCGCCAACCCGTCCCCCACGTCCACCAAGCCTGCATTTTCTTCACCCGCACCAACCAAAAGGGCTTTGCCCTCACGCGGAAGTGTTTTCAGGACTTTGATCGAGTTTTTATAGGAACAATGTTCGCTCCACATCACGGAATAGATTCCAAGCTCCACGATCGTAGGCGTCCGTCCCAAGGTTTCGAGGATCCAGCCGTATTCGGCTTCGGTGAGGCCGTGTTGTAAGGCGGTTTGTAGGTTGACAACTGCTTGCATCTTGCTCCTAAAAAATAAAAACCGTGCCCAAAATAAGGCGCGGTTTATTGACATCTTGCGAAGTGTGCTTGGATTTTTATGCTTTAATAAACTGTTTTCCTTTATACTTGCGTTCGCCGCTTGGTTCGGCGTGTCGTAGCGGGTATAGAGGAATCTGTTGTAGGCGTAGCTGGATCTGAAACAATTTTCACTTGGGCAGAAGCAAGTTGTTCCTTCGTGTAGTGCAACTCCTCGGCGAGGGCGATACAGGCCAACGTCATCGTGGTAAGGTCTGTTTCGGTTGGCAAGTTTTCTCGGATCGTGGCCAATCGTTCATTCACAATGCCAATAATTTCGTGCATAACTGGCTCTAGGTCGTGCTGAACCCGAAGCGCAATATCGCGCCCCAGAACATTAAAAACGACCTTCCGCTCGCGGTGGTTCATGTTCCATTCACATCAGTAGATGGTGAGATTTCGGACTCGGAAGCCACATATGCATCCAAAGCCCCCATAAATACCATGATTTTGTCTTTTACCAATATTGCCCCTTCTTCATTAAAAGTGGGCAAGGAGATACGGCTATTTGGCACTTCGTTGCCCAATGTGCGAATCCGTTCGGAAAGGGTGATGTGTTCTGCACGCAGTTTCTCCATCTCCAGCACGGCCAACTGCATATTTACCCGTAATTGTTCGAGGTTATCCGTGTTTTGCATAACTGGCGCAGACGTGGAAACAGGCGTTCGGGGCTGAACAGCAGCGGTTTCTGCACTTTCGGGAGTAACCGAAGGACGTTCTTTTTCTCGATCACGATCCCTGTTTCGGTTGCGATCGTTGTGGCGATGGCGGTGATGTGGACGATTTTGGGCCATTCTAAAACACTATTTATTTAAAGTTCCTGCTCAATATAAAGCCTTTTTGAAAACATTTACCTATGTCATCTTACCAAAAAATGGCTCATGACCGCAAAACGGCTTGGTGATTTGCGGCCAATTGCTTCACGACACGGGTTATCAAAACATCCACCTCTTTATCCACCAAGGTACGGTCTGGTGCGCCAAGGCGGAGCGAAAATGCGACACTCTTTGTATCTGGGGCTATTTTATCCCCTTCATAGAGGTCAAAAACACGGACTTCCTGCAACAATTTCCCACCAGTTTTCCGGATGGTCTCTATTAAAGCGCCCGCTGACTCCTTCTTAGAGACCATAACCGCCAAATCCCGTTCCACAACGGGAAAACGGCTGATGTCTTGATAGGCTTTGAGCGTCTTCCGACCTACTAATTTTGTGATCCCTGTCCAATTGAACGAGGCAAAAAACAACTCTTGTTTGATGTCGAAACGCTTCGCTACCTCATCTGCCAGACGCGCCACCGTACCCAGAACTTTATTACCGGATAAAACCTTGAGTTGGTACGCTGTTAGAGCAGTTGCCTCGTTTTCAGGAACAAAACAGACCTGCTGAACAAGTCCAAAACGACGGATGAGCGACTCCGCCACGCCTTTCGCATCAAAGATATTCACCTTTTCCTCACGTACATTCCAACTGGCTTGGTTCAGCGCACCCGTCATAACAAATAAAACTTCTTCATGTTCATCATAGCCTTTTACGGGAACACGAGGACTATCCGAACGACGGTAAACCGTGCTGACCTCCATCAGACGTAGGTTTTTCCGTCCATGATTTAGGTTATGGGCTACTACGGGCAATGCAGAAAGGAGCAAGTCTGGGCGCAACGCCCCCATCTCGCTCGAAATGGGGTTTAAGGTTTCCACAATACCCACATTATTGGCAAAAACACGCGCCAATTCGGACTTTACCATACTGTTCGTATAGATTTCACGAAAGCCCATCCCAGTCCCGAATTGAAGTAACGAGCGGCGGAGGTCGTCTTCTGGATTCGATGCTGGTGGCTGATTGGGTGTTGCCGAGTGTGTAGGCAAGGAGATATTGTCGTACCCATAGAGCCGTGCAATTTCCTCGATCACATCAATTTCCCGCTCCACATCCGGACGATACGTCGGCACGGTACAGACCAAATTACCATCGCTCATCGCAACCTCAAATCCGATGGCTGTGAGCAAACGCTGCATCTCGGCGTCGGGGATATCTTCGCCAATGATGGCCCGTGCCCGTGTTGGCCGAACGGTTAAAACGATCGGATGGTCTTGAATGGGGTTGGCATCCACCATACCCGGAACGATGCGCCCGCCAGCAATTTCAGCGATGAGTGAAGCCGCACGCGCTGCTGCCCAAACTTGCCCATTCGGATCTACACCTCGTTCAAAACGATAAGAGGCGTCTGTGGAAAGACGACCATCATCTTTTCCGACTTCGCGAATGTTTTTGGCCGCTCTACGAACCGCTTTTGGATCGAACCAAGCAGATTCCAGCAAGACATTCACCGTTTTATCGGTCACTTCAGAATTTTCACCACCCATTATGCCGCCAATCGCCACCTCGCGCTCCCCGTCACAAATCATGATGGTTCCTTTTGGCAAGATGCGCGGCTTACTGTCTAAGGTCGTAAACGGCAATTCTCCTTCGGTTTGGCGAACAATAATTTTATGGCCCGCAAGTTGATCAAAATCAAACGCATGGAGTGGTTGCCCACATTCGTACATCACATAATTGGTCACATCCACCACATTGTTTCGGGGGCGCAAGCCAATCGCCTCAAGGCGTTTTTGCATCCATTTGGGCGAGGGGCCAATCTTTACCCCTTCTATCAACCTACCCACATAGCGATGGCACACCTCCGGGCAGGTAATCTCTACCGAAAATTTATCGGCAGTTTCGCCGCCATGCTCCGGCAAGTCCACAGCGGGGCGTTGAACAGGAATACCTGTTGCCGCGCTCAGGTCTCGCGCTATGCCCAAATGACTAATGGCATCCGGACGATTGGGCGTGATGTTTACATCGGTCACAACATCGCTTTCGGATTGTCCCGTAGCCGCTAAATAGGCAGAAAAGGACTGCCCCGTCACCGCCACTTCGTCGAGTACCATAATACCACTATGGTCATCAGAAAGCCCCAACTCCATAGCAGAGCAAATCATGCCATTGGACTCTTCGCCTCGGATTTTCCCTTTTTTGATGGTAAGTTCTGTTTTGGGCGCCTCTGGATTATGTTTTTCCGTAGGCAACATCAGTTTGGCTCCGACGGTTGCCACCACCACTTTTTGGCCGGCAGCCACATTAGGCGCACCGCATACAATCTTCACCCCCTGCCCACTTCCATCCACATCCACCTGACAAACCGAAAGTTTATCGGCATTGGGGTGTTGATCACGGCTCAGTACGTACCCCACCACCAATCCGGAAAACGTATTACCCACCGACCACGATTCTTCTTCCTCCAAACCCAGCATGGTAAGGGTATCTGCCACTTCTTGCGGCGAAAGACCATGTTGAATGTAGTCTTTAAGCCAATTATGTGAGATATTCATACGCGAATGTATCTTCTTGTTTTTATTAACCTTTTGAACGATTGTCGTAAGACAGGGATTTTAGAATTGTTCCAAGAACCGTAAGTCATTTTCATACAGTACGCGGATGTCGGTAATCCCATGACGAAGCATCGCAATCCGTTCCACACCCATCCCAAAGGCATAACCCTTGTATTTTTCGGCGTCTATACCACAGTTTTCGAGGACATTAGGGTCCACCATACCGCAGCCCAAGATTTCCAACCAACGTCCAGAACCGTCCTCATTTTGCCACCAAATGTCCACTTCGGCACTTGGTTCGGTAAATGGAAAGAAACTGGGTCGGAACCGCATCTTAACTCCTTCACCAAAAGCGGCTTGGGCAAACATACGCAAGACTTGTTTCAGGTCTGCAAACGTAACATGTTCATCTATATACAGCCCTTCCACCTGATGAAAGAGGCAGTATGACTTATAGGTAATGGTCTCGTTCCGATACACGCGCCCGGGCGCAATGATACGGATGGGTGGTTTGGTATTTTGCATCACACGCACTTGTACGGGCGAGGTATGGGTACGCAAGACCACGCCGCCATTTTCGTCGTTGGGCGCTTCTACAAAGAAGGTATCCTGCATATCCCGTGCGGGGTGATCCGGCGGGAAATTGAGTGCCGAGAAGTTATACCAATCCTCCTCGATCTCCGGCCCCTCGGCCACACCAAACCCAAAACTCAGAAAAATCCGCTTTATTTCCTCCATCGTCTGCCGGATCGGGTGTAGTCCGCCAACGGGTTGCATCCGTCCCGGCAAGGAAAGGTCTATGGCTTGGGCAGTGGCCTGTTTTTGGGCCGTCTCCACCAATGCTTGTGCGGTGGCTAATCGTGCCTCCACCTGCTGTTTTAAGGCATTAATGTTCGCGCCATAGGCTTTACGCTCTTGAGGGTCAATTTTTCCAATCTGGGCAAACAGGTCGGTAATAAGACCATTTTTGCGGCCCAAGTATTTAATACGAAAGGCTTCTACCGAGGCAGCGTCATGCAGGTCTTCGGCTGCTATTTGTGCCTCCAATGCGGCTAAGGAAGGATTCATACAACGTATTGATGACTAATTTTGCAATCTATTAAGTTATATCACCACCACCCAACAGCACAAAGGATTCTTGGCGAAAGCGGTTAGAAAATGGTGTTTATTCGAGAATAAGAAACGCTTTCATCCAATTTGTTGTAAAAAAGGAGCTAAACAGGGGTTGGATCAATACGCATTTTCATCCTGAAACACCTTCCACACAGTCATGAACATGATCTTAAAATCTAACTTGAGAGACCAGTTTTGGATGTAGTACAAATCTGCCTCGATGCGTTTTTCGATCGAGGTATTACCGCGCCAGCCATTGACCTGCGCCCAACCCGTAATCCCAGCCTTCATTTTATGGCGGAGCATGTATCCGGGCACATATTGCTTAAATTGGTCAATAAAAAAGGGGCGCTCCGGACGTGGCCCGACCAAGCTCATCTCGCCAATCAGCACATTCCAGAACTGCGGCAATTCGTCTAAGGACGTTTTGCGGATAAAAGATCCAAATGTAGTAGCACGACTTTCGCCGGATTTTGCCCAGACCGGACCGCTTTTTTGCTCGGCATCTACGGGCATGGAGCGAAATTTGATCATATTGAAGTGCTCGCCATTCATCCCCATCCGTTCTTGATGATAAAATACAGGCCCTTTAGACGAAAGTTTTACACCTATGGCCAAAACCGCCAAGATGGGAGACAAGAGGAGAAGGGTGATGAATGCCCCTAAGATGTCCACCAAGCGCTTAATAAACCGGCGAATATCCAACGGGGACTCGTCTATCAAGTGGATAAGTGGCAAACCATTCATGTCCGAAATACGGTGATTGAGCAGGTTAAACCGGAAGATATCTGGAACCAAATACACATGTGCGAGCCGGAGCGATAAATCGGAAAGGAGCGTTTCGATTCGATCTGCAGCACGGAGCGGCAACGTTATATATACCTGATGAATTGGCTCGCCTCGTTTTTCTGCTTCATCCAAAACCTGTCCCACCTTTTCTACGGTGTCTATGATGTGATCGCCTTGGACTTCGTCATCCAGATATCCCACCAACCGGAAGCCCATCCAAGGGTATTGTTTCAGGGCAGCGGCCACCTCATGTCCTACCTTACCTGCTCCCACAATCAATACCCGACGTATATTTTTTGCATTTTTCCGGCTACCCCGCGCCACTCGATAGATCATCACCCGTGCAATCACCATTAAAACGGATGTACAAACCCCGAACAGCACCATATGCACGCGGGAAAACGCAAATTGACGATAGAGGAACATGGCCATAAAAGCAACCGCCATTCCCCAGAGTACAGCACGACCTACGCTATAGACCATGCTGTAAAAACGCTCTACCTCGCGTGGACGGTACAGACCGGAAGCCATAAAAATAAGCCCCCAGACCGTAACCAATGCGGGCAGATAGTCCACGTATCGTGCTAAAGGTCGCCAGAGTGGAGGAGCCAAACTGCCCCAAGTAAGCACCTCGAATCGTAGGTAATAACCCAGAACCCATCCTGCGGCAATGAGAAAAAGGTCTAAGACAAACAACCCTTGTTGTAAAAGTTTACTTTGTTCTCTCAGCACCGACGTATGTGTTTTGATGATGCATTAGTTTTCTATTTTCTCGCTCGCTTTTTCCCACCAGCCATAAAGCTCCGTAACCCGACGTTTTGCCGCTTGGTGCGCTTGATTGATCAACGAGAATTGCGCAAGATCGTTGTAGAGTTCGGGGTTTGCTAATGCTTGTTCTAACCGCTGCTCCTCGATTTCGGCCTCGGCGATATCCGCCTCCAACCTTTCCAATAATTTCGGCATAAAAACAGGGTCTATCCCTTCCCAGTCTATGCGCGAGTAATCACCTTGTACGTCACGCATCATCTTAGAAAACGCATTTCTGGCCTCGGCCTCCGCACGTTTTTGGTCTTTACGATTCGATGCCGCTTTTGCTGTTGGTTCTTGATCGGTTATTTTGTCCGTTTTGGCGGTTGGTATTGTAGCAGCCTCCACCTTTTCGGATTGAATTTTCCAGAGGTAATCCGCATAAGTTCCAATGAAGGTGCGCACCTTGCCATCGGCCACATACCAAACATGGTTCACCAATTGGTCTAAGAAGTGGCGGTCGTGCGAGACCACAATAAAGGTTCCTTTATATTGGCGCAACGCTTCGATGAGGACGGCAATAGACTGGATGTCTAAGTGGTTGGTTGGTTCATCTAAGATCAGGAAGTTCGCAGGTTTCAGCAAGGTACGCGCCAAGGCCACACGGCTCCGCTCGCCACCGGAAAGTACCGAGATTGGTTTATAAACATCGTCGCCGGTAAAGAGAAAAGCCCCAAGGAGCGACCGTA
The DNA here is from genome assembly GCA_017303715.1 of Rhodothermia bacterium. Taxonomy (GTDB): domain Bacteria; phylum Bacteroidota; class Rhodothermia; order Rhodothermales; family UBA2364; genus UBA2364. Next base: position 53,397 of record JAFLBZ010000019.1, read on the forward strand.
GTTCGGTTTCGGATTGGCCATTCGCCATTTCGTGCAACGATTCCAAGATAGTGCGTTTGGGGTTTAGGCTTTCGGCCTGATGTTGGGCAAAATAGGTAAGTTCTACTTTATATCCCAACTCGCGCTGCCCCTTAAAGCCCTCACTGCCGAGCAAGATGCGGGCCAATGTACTTTTCCCTGCACCGTTTTTACCAATGAGTGCTATTTTTTGTCCACGCTCGATGGTGAGTTCCGGTACATCCCGAAAGACCGAGACCTCGCCACCTTCTGGATTTGGGTAGGACTTGGAAAATGCCGAGAGTTTAAGCACCATTCGTCCGGAGGCTTCAGGAACCGGAAATCGAAAAGAAACGGTTGACAGTTCTTGCTCTGGAGCTTCTACCAAGTCTAATTTTTCCAATGCTTTAACACGACTTTGAACCTGACGTGCTTTGGTGGCCTTATACCGAAAACGCTCTATAAAACGCTCGGTTTCACGGATTTCTTTTTGCTGATTTTCGTAAGCGGCTTGTTGTAATTCGCGCCGTGCCACCCGCTCTTCCAAATAAAAAGAATAATTTCCGGCATATTCTGTAATGCGGCTATAGGCCAGCTCGGCGATGGTATCGGTCATCCGATCTAAAAAATAGCGATCGTGCGAAACCAAAATCACTGTTCCCTTATATGCCTTCAGATAGCCTTCTAACCACGCAATAGATTCTATGTCCAAGTGGTTCGTCGGTTCATCCAGAAGCAACACATCGGGATTCCGTAAAAGCATTTTAGCCAACGCTACCCGCATCCGCCAACCGCCTGAAAACGTGGCCAACGGACGGTGCATCTCTGGCTCCGAAAACCCCAACCCACTCAAGACCTGCGCACACCGAACGGGCAAATTGTGAGCCTCGGCTGCGTCCAACTCCATCTGTAAACGCTCCAAACGCTCCAACTTTTTGAAATACGTCGGATCGTTGTGGTCGGTTGTGTTCACCAATTCCAAATTCAACGCTTCAATTTGTCGTTCGCGCTCAAAGACATCAGCAAATGCCTCCAATGCCTCGCCGAGTACGGTTCGGTTGCCCTCTGCCTCCTGAACTTCTTGCTCTAAATAGCCCAAAGTGAGCTGCCCCGACATCGCGATCTCCCCCTCATCTGGGCGATACTCACCCGTAATAACCCGTAGCAAGGTACTTTTTCCTGCACCATTTGGCCCAATTAACCCAATTCGCTTATTTGCCTTAATAAACCAGTTCAGGTCTTTAAACAGGGTTTGTCCGCCAAAAGAAAGATGTATATGTTGAAGATGAATCATACAAAATAATAATTGGAAGTACCGCGCTATGATTCGCCGTCTCCATGAATATTAAAACGGGTACTTTGTAAAAAGACCATTCCGGGGCCGGTTAGCCTAAACAGCCACAACCCTTCTCCACCCACCAATTTGTTAATAACCCCCCGGACAATCTCGAAGGTGTATGCTATTGTTCCGCTAAATGCCGCCACCGAGGCCACATCCACCCGTATGGTTTCGCCATCCTGTAAAAAGCGTTCCACAATGGTTCCACCACCATGAATAAAGCCCAATCCAGCCCCAACCATTTTCTGCATAATGAACCCCTCTTTACCAAAAACAGCGGTCTTCAGGTCTTTGGTGAGTTCAATGTCTAACTTCACATCCAATGTCCCACACAAATATGAGCCTTTTTGGCAAATCACCACCCCACCGTGATTTCGCAAATCCAAAGGGATAATCCCACCCGGAACAGGTGCAGCAAAGGCAATCACCGCTACTCGATCACTGTAATTGTGGAAAACGGGATTGTAAATACTTTCGCCGGTCTTCTTGAGCACTATGCGTTGCCAAGGGTTAAGCTCGACAGGTGTATCCATCTCAATGCCTTCATCCATATAGATCATAGCGCCAGATTCTGCTTTAATGGCCCCGCCGGGAGGCAACATCACTTCGAGGATGTGGACATCATCGCCTCGGATACGATAGCGAACAGGAAAGTCGGGCATTTTTTTTTAGTTTAAGTCCAATAAATTAGGAATAATTATAGACTTTGCTCCATAAATTTTATATAATTCATTCCGAAGTACCACCACCAACCTTTAATTCGGAGCTTCTTCCGGCTATCCCTGTTTCCGCTATTGATTCCATCTTGAGGGAGCAAGATTAGATCCAAAGCACTTTACGCTTCTTCTCACTTCCAAAACCTCATTAATCAGGAGTAGGTTATGGCTGCTTTCGTTTTCACAGAATCGGACCTTCGCCGTTTATTTCAGATCAATCAGTTTGAAATCCCTCAGAACGAAATGGTTTTCTTCGGTCTCAGGGGCTGTTTACCAATGGATGCCCGTGCCGAGCAATTCTTAGACCGACACTCTTTGGTGGTCACCGATGTAAACTATTTGAACCCAAGATGTACCATCGGGCAGTGGATTCCGGCACGACGGGTCTTTACCATCTTTCCCGGAAGTACCGTACCCCATATGAAGTACATCCAGAAAGCCCTTGCACGCGGTGGGGCGGGCGCGAACCGGATGTTCATCGGCTATTATACCTATACCAAAGGAAAACACCGACCAAGCCCGTCCGGAACGCATGATGCTTGGCGACACCCCGATACCGAGTTACGACCTATCCTAAGAACGGGGGACGATCTTAAGTACGAAATTACGGACAAAATTGAGTTGGCCGTCCCGTATGACAACCTGCACGCCGCATGGAGTTCCGGAACCGGAGGAAGTTACAGCAGTGCGGGCTGTCAAGTCATTGTGGGCTTCCCAAACCCCAACCGAGGCCCTTGGAAAACATTTAAAAATTACGGCTACTCAATCCCGCAAACAAAATTCCGGTATGCGTTACTGGAGGGTTTAAAGGCTGCCCAAGTGGTCTCAAATCCCAATACGCCCCTTACCGCAAGAGTGCTTTTTGGCTCTTCGGGGGATTTGGTGCGAAAACTTGAAGAGGCTCTTGCCGCAAAGGGCCTGCATCCCGCCGGAGACAAAATCAACGGCGTGATGGATGTAGAAACATGGAAAGCCATCCATAAATTTCAGGTACAGGTTTTTGGCGAAGACGAGGCCGATGGTATTGTAGGCCGGATGACCGCAGAAAGTCTGGGCATCACAGATTGGCCACGTGTGTAAAGAAGTTGGCAAGAGGGATAAAAAAACTTGTGTGTTGGAACACGCATTTTTTTCTGGCGTTTAACAGTTTCATAACCTTAAATCCAAAACGATTACTTACCATGAAAAAAACAAATTTTGGCGTGATGACCCTCTTGCTAATCACCTTCCTTGGCCTGGGTTTTATGAAGGCTCCACAAGTAACCCCACCACCAACGCCTCCCGCACCCGGAACCTACAACTTAGACAAGTCCCATTCTCAAGTACTATTTAGCGTTACCCACATGGGCATTTCTACCGTTACCGGAACCTTCAAGCAAATAGACGGGAAAGTGGTTATTGGCAATAAAGGATTAAGCAGCCTCAGCACCGAAGCCACCATCCAAACGGCCAGTATCTCTACCCAAAATGACGGACGAGACAACCACTTGCGCAACGACGATTTCTTTAATGCAGAGAAATTCCCGACCGCCACCTTTAAATCCAAGAGTGTGAAAGTCTCTGGCAACAACCTCACCATTGTGGGTGACTTAACCATCCGCGATGTAACCAAAACTGTGACCCTAAAAGGAAAATACCTCGGAACGGTAAGCTCTAAGCGTGGTGATCAAACCATCACCAAAATTGCTTTTGAAGCCAGTACAACCATCAAGCGTATGCAATATGGCCTTAAGTGGAACAATTTGATGGAAGCAGGCGGATTAGTGGTGAGCGACGACGTGAAAATCACCTTGTCTATCCAAGCCAATAAGCAATAAGAAACTCCAGACAACGTTTAACCCGCGTTAACGATGGCTGCAAAAATGTGGCCATCGTTTTTTTCTTTTACGAGTGATTGACTTTCCACTCGTACCTTTTGTATTAGCGGTTTGGTGCAGTTACGTGAGTGATAGGGTTTATGGTGGACTATAAATTTTGCACGGCCACCAAGACGATTGGATGACGATTAGCCCCATTGGGGCGGCATATTTCTATAGCTGGCTGAACGAAGCCAAACCCAAACCGGTCTCGCCCTACCGAGCAAGAATGATGAAAATAAGTTGGGTGATCAGTCAGGAATAGAGTTTTTTAATTATTGGCTGTTCTTATGGGGTTGAGTAAAAAAGCCATTGTAAAGAAAAGAATAAATAATAAAGTATCATCTTCATGAGTTAGAAAACTCAAGAAACAAACACCTTATCGTTTATGGAAAGGGAAACAAGAAAAGAAAAACGCTCAGCTTCAAGAAATATGGCCAAAATCAGGTTTTGCTCTTTCGTGTTCTGGTAGCGAACTTGACACCAGAAGGTCATATGGCTAAGGTAATTAATGACATCATAGATAACCTATCTCAAAGCAATCTGGACAAGTATTATTCGGATCGTGGAGAGAGTAGTTACCATCCTAAATAATGATTAAAGTATAGCTTTTAACTTTATGGGGATTGTAATGGCGTTTATATCAGCCGTCGGTTGGCAAAACAATTATAAGAGAATCTGTACTACCACCCGATTAAGCGGGCATTAGATCCATTGTTTTAAGACGTTAAGTAGTATCCGTAGTGGTCGTTTGGAAGGGCTTATAGATGATATTTTTGCGGAAGTGTTATCCATAGTTACTGACTTGTTAAATCCATCCAGTCTAACAACCTGACCCGCTACTATAAGTTTTGAAATGCCCCCCCTTACAACCCTATCCCATTTCCATAATTTCAACTAACTTTTGGACAACGACGCAGACGTTCTGCTGCTGGGTAAGTTTATAACAAGGCGTATTTATCCAAGTTTCCATTTTACTTTTAGCCCATCTCGGTGTATCATACTTGTTTATAATAATGCAACTATTTTTTGGCCAATCTATTAAATTGTTAAGATGAAACTCATTATCCCCATGGCTGGCCGTGGAACCCGCCTTAGACCACATACCCATGTAACACCTAAACCGCTTTTGCCCGTATTAGGCTCCTCGATGGTCGAGCGCATTGTTACCACGTTTACCGAGCTATTGCCCAATCAAATACAGGAAGCCGTTTTCATTCTGGGGGACTTCCCCTCCGAGGTTCGGGATCAACTCCGCCTCATTTGCCGTCGTTTGGGCATCAAAGCAAACTTCGCCGTTCAGGACAAGGCTATGGGTACGGCACATGCCCTTTATTGTGCAAAAGATTTCCTTGAAGGCGAGGTTTTTTCCATCTTTGCAGATACCTTGTTTTACATGGAGCCGGATTTTAAGCTGGATTCCGACGTTGTGGCTTGGGTGAAGTTGGTGGAGGATCCGCGAGCGTATGGCGTTGTGGTGCGTGACAAACAAGGCCGTGCGACCGGATTTGTTGAAAAACCAACGGAATTAATCTCCCGTGAGGCACTTATTGGGATTTATTACATCAAAGACGGGGCAAAGTTGCGGCAAGTCATTCAGCAGATGATGGATGAACGCGCCCTTAGCCCAAGAGGGGAATACGAACTCCCAGATGCGTTTGACCGGATGCTGCAAAACGGAGCGACCTTAGATACCGCTACTGTTACAGATTGGTTGGACTGCGGCACGCTCCCAGCCCTTTTGGATACCACCAAAATTGTGATGCAGAAAGAACGTGCGGCCTTCCGTGGGAACCTGAACAACACCGTCATTATTGAGCCTGTTTATATTGGCCCTGGTGCTTTGATACGCAACTCCGTGATCGGCCCATTTGCCTCGATTGAGGCTGGAGCCACCATCACCGATTCGATTGTACGGGATTCGATTGTGTTTTCAAATGCCCGAATAGATGGAGCCATGATTAAAGACTCTTTTGTGGGTCAACATGCCCATGTTAAAGGTTCCCCTACGCCTATAAACGTAGGGGATCATGCTTCTGTTGGGTAATTAATTTGTGACCTTCTTTCTTTTTCCTCCACGCTCAACCACAACCACCATGAAGCGTATCCTCTTCCTAACCCTTATGATGTTTAGCCCTCTTTACGGATGGGCGCAACAACAACCAAAGCCAACGGCGACCAAGCCGGCCACATCGGGAAATGGCAAAACCTCCAAACCGGCAACAGTTAAGCCGAATACTGCGGATAATACCCGAAACGCACCGAAAACCAATACGCCTTCTTCAAAACCCGTTCGGGCATCTAAGCCCACCGAAAAAACGGTTCTCGCGGCAACAAAGTTGATTGTGACGACTTCCGGTGCAAAGGTCTATTTTTCTCCAGACCCAACCAGTGCGCAAGTCGGGAAATTGACCTTCGGTTTATTTGTAGAGGCAAAATCACGCTCCGAGCAGAAGAAAAAGGTAGCAGGTGTAGAGGATTATTGGTACCAAGTGCCCTACGGTAACAATAAAGTAGGATGGATTTTTGGCGCAAATGTACGGACTTATAGTAGTGAAAACCGAGATGCCGTCATTACCGAAATTATGCGGCCAAGAATGCGTAGCAATGCTAAAACCTTTGCAGAAGAAGTGGAATTCTATGACTTTTTAGCGGTTGCAGAGCGCGAAACCCTCAATTTAGACGTAAAAGCGGAATTGTCACTTGCCCATTTAGTGGTATTAAAACGCATTTTGAAGCTGATCCCAATGGAGTCCAGAGAGAAACAGCCTTATCAATCTTGGCTGGTGGGAAATGAAAAATACTTGGTTTATAGCGAACCTACCCAAGCGTATTATTTGCGCTTTGACTTGTTGTGGGATTTAGAAACGCAACACCGAGACCTCCCATTTGCGGAGCGCATTGCCTACGAAGCGGCCATTACCGATCTTGCAGGAGAATGTGAAGGGTATTTGGTCTGTACTATTGGCCGTCTCAATATGCGGGAAGGACGTTATTTAGAGCGGTATCCGACAGGGGTATATGTGAATGACATGATGAGTAAAATTGAGAATGCCATTACGAAAATACTGAGCAATACCGCTGCTTATACTGTTCCCGAACAGGATAAAAAAGACCTTCGTACCGAGCTTGGCTTTTTGCGTGAGGCGGTGGAAAAGATCGAAAAGGCCCAAAAAGAAACCATCTTGATAGGACTAAATTCGTTAGAAGAATCTTTTTTGAAATAAAGGATCCGTAAAACCAAAGAAAGGGGCGATCAAACATGACCGGCCCCTTTTTTACGCCCTAATGGTTTTAGGTACAAGGATTTTTAACCTTTTTTTATCGCTGCTAATCCCCGTTCAATATCGGCCTGAAGGTCTAAAAAATGTTCTAAACCAACGGATATACGGATGAGGCCGGACGTAATTCCCACCGCCAAACGCTCTTCTTCCGACAATTTGGAATGTGTTGTGGTGGTTGGGTGCGTGGCGATGGTGCGGGTATCGCCCAAATTCGAGGACAAAGAAATCATTTGCAAAGCATCCATAAAACGTTGGGCTTCCTCACGCCCACCATTAAGCTCGATTGTGAGCATAGACCCTCCTAAACGCATTTGCTGTTTTGCAAGTTCATGCTGCGGATGCGATGCCAAAAAAGGATATTTAACCTTTTTCACGCCTTCTTGACCTTCTAACCAAAACGCCAAACTGTGTGCATTTTCGCAATGTCGTTCTACTCGAACGGCCAATGTTTCCAAACTCTTAGATAAAATCCAGCCATTAAACGGTGACAATGCAGGCCCCGTGTGCCGAGATAAAAAGAGGACTTCTTGGATGAGTTCTTTTTTTCCCAAAATACATCCACCCAATACACGGCCTTGCCCATCAATCAATTTTGTTGCAGAGTGCGTAACCAAATGAGCACCGTATTTAGCCGGATTCTGAAGGTAAGGCGTAGCGAAGCAGTTATCCACATTCAAAATAAGGTCTTTTTTCTTGGCTAATTGCCCGAGAAACGCCAAATCCAATAAATCCAAGCCGGGGTTGGAAGGTGTCTCGGCAAAAATCATTTTGGTCTCTGGACGGATAGCGTTCTCCCAAACCTCCGGCGGTGCAGTGATGTCAATGAAGGTGTGGGTAATTCCCCAACGCGGAAACAGCTTGGTCAAAATCTGGAAGGTGGACCCGAACAAGGAGCGCGAGGCCACAATATGATCCCCCGCCTTCAAAAACGCAGCCATACTCATAAACATCGCTGCCATCCCCGAAGCGGTTGCAATGCCTGCCTCGGTTCCTTCTAATAAGCACATCTTCTCGATGAACTCATTGGTATTGGGATTGGCGTAGCGCGAATAGATATTGCCCTCCATTTCTTCGTTGAACAAGGCACGCGCCATTTCGGCATCGTCGAAAAGAAAGCTACTGGTGGCAAAAATGGGGACACTGTGTTCGCGGTGCTGGCTCCGTTCCGCTTGGGTGCGGATCGCTTGGGTTTCAAAGTTTGACATAGGTTGTTATTTGGACGTAATCAGATCAAACGAAGTGGTAATGCTGGCGGTTGGCTCAAGGGTTTTAACCACCGAACAATATTTTTCCATGGAGAGGTTAATCGCCTTTTCCGCTTTTTGTGCATCCACACTCCCGAAAATCCGATAGTGCATATGGATTCTACGGAAAATATTGGCCTCACCAAGCGGTTCACGCTCGCCCTCTATGGTTACTTTTATATCCTCTAAGGGCTGGCGTTGTTTTCTGAGGATGAGAATGATATCTATCGCGCTACACGATCCAGCAGCGGCCAGTAAAAGCTGCATGGGGCGAAAAGCCTGATCACCACCACCAATTTCGGGATTAGCATCGGTTCGGATGGTTTTTCCGGCTTCATTTACGGCTTCGAGCAGATACGCATCATCAATTCGATGGATTTCAATTTTCATACTGGGGCAAGGAGGATTGGGTTAAAGATAATGGCCACCTTCGGAACCGGCAAGGCCAAAAAACGTTACGTTTTCTACCAGAAAGATACCGATAAAATACAAAGAGATTTGTATGGAAACGGCAGAAGTAAATAATCCGTCACAGTTTCGCAAATCACAACTTAACAAATAAGCGTTATCATGGAAATTCAACATCGTTTTGTCATCGTTACGGGTGCAAGTCGTGGCTTGGGTCGGGCAATTTCAGAAGTCTTGGTGGCCGAAGGAGCCATTGTTTTTGGTTTTGGACGTAGCGAACAAGACCTCAAGGAGGTAAAATCGCAACTTGGCGAATCGTTCCACCCGATTTTGTGCGACCTTCAATCCGCACATACGGTAAAACAAGCCATGTCGCAGGTATTGGCCACCACAAATGGCCGAATAGATGTATTGATCAACAATGCCGGACTTGGGAAGTTTGGAGCGGTGGAGGCCATGTCGGAAGAGGATTGGGATGTACAGGTGGATACCAACCTTAAAGGGGTTTTTTTGTGTACCCAACCGGTTGTGCCGATCATGAAGCAACAAAACGCCGAAAAAGGTTTTGGCGGCCATATCATCAATATCGCCTCGGTAGCGGGTTTAACAGGAAACCCGAATATTGGCATCTACAATGCGACAAAGTTTGGGCTTCGTGGATTCTCCGAGTCGCTCATGCTTGAGCTAAGAAACGATGGGATCAAGGTGACATGTGTGTTTCCAGGATCTATCGAAACGGATTTTTTTAGGACAACCGGCTTCCCTTCCAATTCGAACCATAAAATGCACCCTAAAGACATTGCCGATACCGTGCTGCATATCCTCAAAGCGCCGGATAACTATCTGATTTCAGAAATTGTATTGCGACCATTGCGTCCGAAAGGTTAAAAAATGTGATCTCAATACAGCGGTTTAGCGGCCGGAGTAGTAGATACTAACGACCCAAGAAGGGCGTAGCATACCGTTATTTCCCAATACAAAACCGCGAAAAGATTTCGCCCAGAATGTCCTCGGTGGTGATCTCACCGGTAATGGCGCCCAACTCATGAAGTGCCAAACGCAGGTCTAACGACAAGCGATCTCCTGTGACGTGTCCCGATGTTAATAGCTCTAACGCCGTTTCAACATGGTTTAACGCAAAATGGAGGTGTTGTCGGTGGCGCTGATTGGTCACGACAGCCGATGCCTCGGTATTGGCCAAGCCCGACATTACCGTTTCCACCAACGTTTTCCTTAATTGGTCTAAAGCCGGATCGTCCCAATCTGTCGCAGCAAGAAAAAAAGCCGTATTGCTTCTTGTTTTTTCAGGGCTTAGGTCTGCTTTATTTTCGACTTGCAGGACGGGAAGTTGCGGTTGCGAGCGTTGAAGGTTTTCTAAGAATTGACGTTCTTCATGATCCATGCCGATCACAGCGTCATAAACGTACAACAACAAATCTGCCGAGTGGATGGCCTTTTCTGCACGCCGGACGCCTTCTGCCTCGATCAGGTCTTGGGTCTCGCGAAGGCCAGCGGTATCCACAAACCGGAACAAATAGCCCCCAATTTCGGTATCGGCCTCAATTTCGTCGCGGGTGGTTCCGGCAATCGGACTCACGATAGCGCGTTCACGACCAATGAGCGCATTCAACAAGGTACTTTTGCCTGCATTTGGTCGCCCACCAATAACCACCCGAATCCCATCCCGCAAAAGTGCCCCAACCCGCCACGAATCCAATAGGCCAGACAACAGTATTTGTGCATTACGGAGCAACTGAACCAAGCGGTCGCGGTCTGCGAAGGCCACATCTTCTTCCGCAAAGTCTAATTCCAACTCAATCATTGCCGCCAACTCCATCAATTCCCCTCGTAGCGCCATGATTTGTGCCGAGTACCGTCCTTGGAGGTGGTTCAAGGAAACACGGTGCGCCATCGAAGACGAAGCATGGATGAGGTCTGCAACGGCCTCCGCTTGTGTAAGGTCTATTTTCCCGTTCAAGAAAGCCCGTTGCGTAAATTCCCCCGGCTCCGCCAATCTTGCCCCAACCTCCGCCAAGCGATGCAAAATAAGTTGTGGTGCAAAGTCTCCGCCGTGGCACGTCACTTCTACGATGTCCTCGCCCGTTGCCGATTTTGGTGCGCGAAAAACTGTGGCAACCACTTGGTCTATGTCGTTCCCGTTAGTATCGGTAACATGCCCAAAATGTGCCGTATGGCCATCCACTTTAGACAGGTCGGCCCCGCGGAAGCAGGCGGATATGATCGCTATGGCATCTGACCCCGATAAACGGATGATGGCCAAGGCTGCTCGGCCACGCGCAGTTGCAATGGCCACAATGGTATCCGAAGCGTGTTGCATATTTTAGAGGAAAGGGGTTATCAAAACACCCGTACCTCAACGAGACACGGGTGTTCCGGTAATCTATTAATTTGGGAAATACGGGCTTATTTTTTCTTCGCCGGAGCCTTTACTTTTGGCGGCTTGGCCTCGATCAATCCCGCCTTCTCCAAATGGGTGTTAATCCAACGTTGTTGAATGACGGTATAAATGTTAAAGGCCAAATAATACAGGTTTAGGCCGGAAGAAAGTCCGTTGAAAATCACCAACATCATGACAGGCATAATGTACATAAACACTTGCATACCCGGTTGATCGGGTGTTGATGTACCCTGAACCTTCATTTGTATAATCATCGAGATGGTCATCAACAACGAGAAACCGGTGATGATGTCGCCATACATCGGAATCGCAAAGGGCAAATGAAGCAGTACGTCTGGTGCGGAAAGGTCGGTCGCCCACAAAAAGCCCTGCTGACGCAACTCAATCGCATTCGGGAAAAAGCGGTACATCGCAAAAAGAATGGGCATCTGGAGCAACATCGGTAAACATCCACCCAGAGGATTTGCGCCGGCCTCTTTGTAGAGCTTCATCATGGCCTCTTGTTGCTTGGCCGGATTGTCCTTGTGCTTCTCCTGTATTTCCTGCATCTTGGGCTGCATGGCCTTCATCTTGGCCATACTTTTCATCGAACTGGCGGTCAGCGGATGAAGGACAACCTTAACGATCAATGCAAAAATCAAGATAATAACACCATAATTCGGGATAAAAGTGTGCAGGAAGCCAAAGACAGGGAGGAAGATGTACAGCGATATAAAACGCAACATCCCACCCAAAAAACTGCCAAAATCAATCATCCCATAAAGGTCGAGGTTATACGGCTCTAATGTTTCGCGCTCGATTGGGCCTAAGTACAGCTTGTAAACATCCGCCTTATCCGCTTTCAATGCAGGCATCTCGAATCGGGCAGTATAGTCCTCGAAGTACTTGGGGTTTGTTTTGTCCCCAATCATGCGTCCGCTCAACTCGGCTCCCTTTGGTGCTTTGGTTGGGATAATGACACTCGTAAAAAAGCGGTTCTTAACCGAAACCCAATCTACTTGACCTGTCATCAACTTGTTTTGCTCTTTTCCTGCACCAATATCGAACATCACCAACTCGCCGCCCCAACGAGCATGGGCACTTGCGCCTTCTGCTTCTTGAAAGACCCCTTGTTCCGAGAACGGAATACCGCCATACCACACCATGTCGTAGCCCTGACCCGTGGTGAAGGCCGATGGATTCGTGGATTCTACGCGATACCCAACTTCATAAGACCCTTTTTTAAAGGTGTAAATCTGGCGTAATTCCCCGCCTCGGATGGGCAGGCTATACACCAATTCGGTCTTATCGCCCACCGCCAGTTTGTTCCCCGTCAAGTTTTGGGGCTGGAAAAACAAGGAGCGGGTCTCTACCGAACGGTTCCAAGGAGTAGAAAACTCCAAGCCCAAGGCCCCTTCTTTTGATTTATGTACCAATTGGATCGGTGTTTTGCGGTTCCACTTGGTGAAGTTTTTTAGTTCAAAGGAGCGAAGCGTCCCCCCTTTCGAGGAGAAAACAGCTTTATACAGATCAGACTCTACGGTAACGAGTTGCTCAATGCCCTTTTGTACACCCGTCAGTACCGAGTCGGCGTCAGCTGGCTTGGTCTCCGGTTCTGGCTCATCTCGCTCAATGGTCTGGGCCTGCTCTTGCTTGGGTTTGGGGGCTTCTTTAGCAGGCGGCTGCGGAGAGGGCATAAAAAACACCATCCACACAATCATGATAACACTGCTCAGCACCACCGCGAGTATCGTATTGCGATCCACGACTTAGGTATTTGGGTTAATGAAAAAACGGAAAAAGGAAGATACTTATTCGTTTTCTGGAAGGTTGCATTCTCCAATGTGCTTCATAGGGATTACATCCTGAAGGCTTTTCTGGAGTTTCCGCAAAGCATAGGGCATGTCCATCGGGATGCGTGTTGCCGCCTCGGTCGTGGCTCCCCGATACATCACCATAAAAACCAAGATGTGGTCTGTATGGGACGTTGCTGAGGGCCACCATGCCGCATTTAGTCGGAAAGCCTCTCGAAGCAGGCGCTTGATCCGGTTCCGCACAGTGGCGCCACGAATGCCCCGTACCATGGTCACACCCGCCTGAAAAGGAACTCGGCTGTCCGCCATTTCACGGGCGACCAGCCGATACAATATCCGTATGCTACCGTAAGTGATGGTGAAAACACCAGAATTTTGGCGGACGTATAGGGACTGAATCCACTTTTTACGTTTTAGCCGAATTTCTCGCGGCAGCCCAAGGGGCTTCATGCTTATTGGAGAATACAAATGGGGAACAAGCGAACCGTATCGGACTATTTACCGCTCATAGAATCGGATACAGTAAGACGGTGGCGGCCTTGGGCACGGCGGCGAGCCAATACTTTGCGGCCATTTTTACTCGCCATGCGGGCACGGAATCCATGTTTGTTTACGCGCTTGCGGCGGCTCGGTTGGTACGTACGCTTCATCGTCGTCTAAAATAGTGGATAGAAGGTTTGGGATTTCTTTTACAGAATTGTGAAGATACAAATTTTTTTCCCAAAATCAATAACAGGTCTTGACATTCACAAAAAGTCAGTGTAGTTTGCGATTCCTAAAAAAGAATGTCAAGCAAAAGAAGCGGGAGTAGCTCAGTTGGTAGAGCATCAGCTTCCCAAGCTGAGGGTCGCGGGTTCGAGTCCCGTTTCCCGCTCCAAATTCTTTCTCATTATGGGCGATTAGCTCAGCCGGTTCAGAGCACCTGCCTTACAAGCAGGGGGTCGGCGGTTCGAATCCGTCATCGCCCACAAGCGACTTCGATTTTTCGAGGTCGCTTTTTTCATGCTCCTCTTTCTAATATCTTATGCGCATGACAGGGTGACCCTTAGAGCGCTTCGACAATCCTCGGCCAACTATACCCACATCATTTTAATATGCCACCCCGATAGGGCTATATCCCGATTCAAAACCTGGGAGTCATGGCTAAATCCGCCGGTATGTACAGTTGCATGTAACAACACCACACGTCAGAATAGGGATATAAAGCAAGCAAAAACAATAACTAACATCGCATCATCTCCATCCTTCACGGCGGAGATATGAGCAACGAATCATCAAAAGGCTTTAGCCCTGAAGGACAACACAACGTGTGTAAGAAACTGGCTTTCGACATGCTCAAGCACCAGATTGAAAACAGGAATATACCGCCCCGATAGAACTTTATCTTTCGTTCAAAAATTGTTCTAAAGCCTGATTAACCCATAACTCACGTTGATTATCTTATAAAGATAGCGGCCACTCTTGCCGTTATTTACAAGACTTAACCCCAAAAAAACATGCACATTAACGAATTGTCAACGCCGGCACTTTTGGTTCACAAAAACCGCCTCGAAGCCAATATCGCCCGAATGCAAGCGAAAGCGGATTTAGAAGGTGTAGCGCTCCGTCCACACACCAAAACCCATAAATCCGTAAATTTGGCCCGTCTCCAATGCCAAGCTGGTGCAAAAGGACTCACCGTAGCCAAAGTGGGGGAGGCCGAGGTTTTTGCGAAAGCGGGGTTTAAGGACTTGCGGTTGGCCTATCCCATTGTTGGTCAAGAGAAACACGCCCGAATCCTTAGGCTCTTACAGTCGGGGATTCACGTCTCGTTTTGTGTAGATACGCCAGAGGGTGCGCGGTCTGCATCGGATTTTTACGCCTCACATCATACGCAAGTGGATGTTTTGATTGAAGTGGATGTGAATTATGGACGAACAGGTGTTCCTTGGAACCGCCGAGAGGCTTTGGATTTTGTTCGCTTGGTAAAAGCATTGCCCGGCCTGCGGCTAAAAGGCATTTTGTGCCATGCCGGACAGTCTTATCATGGGCCAGAACACAAGGCCGAGCCATTAGACGAGGCGTTAGCACGGGTGGCACGGGAAGAACGCGGTATGATGCTCTCTATTGCCCATCGAATGGCGGAGGCAGGCTTGGCAACACCGGAGGATTTTGAAATCAGCATCGGGTCCACGCCGTCCGTCAAACACTTTGTCCAACAAGAACGTAGCGGCTTCCGAATAACGGAAATCCGACCCGGAAATTATGTTTTCAATGACGGGACACAGGTTGCGCTAGGAGTCGTTCCAACTACGGATTGCGCACTTACGGTTCTAACAACGGTTGTTTCTCGCCAACGCTCCCTTCGCGGAAAGGATAAACTTTTTTTGGATGCCGGCAAGAAAATACTCACATCAGATCAGCGTTTTGGGGCGGCTGGTTATGGACAAATTTTATACAATCTACACAAGATGCTTCCACAGCCCCATACACGCATCACGTCACTCTCTGAAGAACATGCTTGGGTACAGGTGGCCGGAGGTGCAACCTTAGACGTGGGAGATCGGGTGCAAATTCTACCCAATCATGCTTGTGTGGTGGTGCATACCCAGCCTTATTTATATGTCGTGGACGGTGAGGAGGTGATCGCCACTTGGCAAACCGATGCAAGAGACGGGGGGCATTAGAAATAAATGCTGACAACGCTTCATCCAAATGCTTTTTTTATCCTCTAAGAAAAAAACCCGATTGGTTGTATTTGGCCGATCTGGGGTAATGAGCGAAAACCCTTCACCTTATTAATTTAGAGCGAATCATGAAAAAAGCTGTTTTATCAGATTTGGCAACACTTGCGCTATGCAAGAACGAGAAAAACGAGTGTGTAGGTGGTGCAGAGGCGAATAGCCGAAAAGCACCTCTAAGAAAACCGTTGCCCAGAATAACACGTCAACGCCCCCCAGTCACAACCTTGGCCATGGGTGAGGAAGACGTCGCCACAACCTTGGCCATGGGTGAGGAAGACATTGCCACGACCTTGGCGATGGGCGAAGAAAACTAATGGACGGGCCTGCCTACTTTTGGGCAGGCCATTTTTATTTTCTCGGATATGATTTGTCTTTCGGGTGGGATGGAGGATCCCAATATTGCTTCCCTCTATCAGATTTTAGAAGAAGAGAATACCCTTTTTTACCCTCTTTTGGTGGGGGAAAGTTATATTCCAGAATTGTTGTGGGATCTTTCGGCGGATTGCCTCATTGTGGATGGCGAGGAAATCCGGCCAACGGCGCTCTTCATCCGTCAAGATGTTTTTGCGGCACTTCGTCATCCAACCCAACACTCTTCACGGCGTTCACAGGTCTGGTTTGAGGTCTTACATGGCTGGGCGCTTGCCCATGAGGAGATGACCTTATTGAACCGACATCACCAACGGACGAACAAATTGGCGGTTTTGGTAAAAGCTGCTCAATTGGGTTTAAACCCACCTTATACCGTAGTCAGTAACCAAATCCCCTTACTCCAGAAATTGGACGGGGAAGGCTATGTCAGCAAACCCGTTCCCGGCGGCAACTACACACGCCTCTTAGTGGATGCCCTCCAAGACCCGACACTCCTCGAAATCCCGACCACCGTCCAGCTTCGTTTGACCCAACCCGAAATGCGGATTTATGGCATTGGTGGTGTATGGATTGCCTTTTGGATGCAAACCGCTTCCTTGGATTATCGGGTAAACCAAGATGTGGAGGTGGTTCAAACCGAGCCGCCTGCGGAAGTCATCGGGAAATTGGCAGCGTTGATGGCCTTTATGCGCCTTGATTTTGCCGCCGCCGACCTCAAAACCGATCCCCAAACGGGGGAATTGCGCTTTTTAGAAATCAACTCTTCACCCATGTTCGCCAAATTTGATCTCGCTTCCGATTTTGCCGTCAGTAAAGCGATTGTTCAGGCATTAACGCTTAAAAAATGAGGTGCTAAGATGTATGTAAAAGTTACTGGCTCAATCTTGGAACAGGATATTTCCGGTGGCGGCATCCAAGACAAAAACGAATCGCTGTGCGGGTGTGTCATGGTCGGCCACCAAGCGATTTTGGAAAAGGCTAAAGGTGATGTCTTTTAGCGGAGCATTAAGGATAATTTTTTTGGTCCAAACCAAACCACCGACCATCAGGTCATGCGCCATCAAAAAAGCCTGACGCTCGTTATGGCGATAAAACGCCGTAAACAAAACCCGTGCATGTCCGGGAATCCGTCCCACTACCGATTCCATGCGGTCGTTCCCGCCACCCAATGGCAACTGAAGCCCTTCCCATATTAAGATGGCCTCCATCAAACTGTCTAAGCGAACGGTAAATCCGCCTTTTGTATCCAACGTTAGTGTTCCAATTCTGCGGTGATCGTTCAGGTCTAAAATATGCGCTCGTCCGTAGTGACTGTCCCAGTTTCGGGAAAACCGTGCCGAATAAGGCGAGGCCGTCTTAAAATCCTTTACTGGCAACACATCACTTGAAAGAACGCGAAGCGTCTCTAAGTCCACATACCCATTGGGAAGGGGGTATAAGACTTCGGGTGGAACCATAGACCCGAACCGAACACGGGTGGACTGCGCCTCAAGACCAAGCGCGGATAGCATGAGGACGAAACCAAAAATGGTTAAACAATGCGGACGAAGAAAGTACATGGGGTAAACAAGATAAAGAACAGTACACAAAATTATGTACCGTCCGAGGTTGTACCTCCATAGGGTTAAGATGGGTGGTCGTGGGGCAAACGACGATCCTTTAAGAAGTTAGGTGCGGTTTAGTTCCCAAACCATGTGTGCAATTTCGGGGAGAATAAGTTTTTCAGTTCCCAAACGGACGGCATTCAGGGAACCGGGCAGGCAAAACAACAAGGTATTCCCCATGAGACCCGCAACGGCACGCGATAAAATGGCGGCAGTACCAACCTCTTGGTACGACAGCATCCGAAAAATCTCGCCAAAACCCGGAATGGTTTTATCCAATAAGCCGGACAATGCCTCGAACGTATGGTCTCGTTGCGAAATGCCTGTTCCGCCAGAGGTGACGATCACCTGCACTTCAGAAGCCCAGTTCCTTACTGTTTGACGAATGGCTCCGGGGTCATCGCGGACAATTTGAGCATGCAAAACCACGTGTCCGGCTTCGGAAAAGGCCGTTTTGAGCCATGCGCCGCTGTGGTCAGTCTCGGTGGTGCGGGTATCGCTAATCGTGAGAATGGCCAGTCTCACCGGATTGCGTCCGGCCAAATGGCGGTGTTCTTTTGCCGACATTTTTCAAGTAGGGTGTTCAGTGTGGTGATGTGTTTCTGGTAAAGGCTCACCAAACCAGCGGGGTGGATCGTAGCCGTGCGAACCGAACCAAGGATTGCATCGTAAAATTCGCCAAATGGTGAGTATGCTACCGCGCAGCAAGCCGTATTTTTCGAGTGCTTGATACCCATATTGCGAACATGTGGGGGAGAACCGACAAGAACTTGGGAAATAGGGCGAAATGGCCAATTGATAAAAGCGAATGAGCAATCGTGCAAGGTTTCGGGGTAGGTTCCAGATAAAAAGCAGGAAGGGCATAGGCTTAATAGGTACTAAATTTGAGCGGTCAACGCCAAAAACGCCCATTGGTTTCAAAAAACTTACTTGTGAAAATCCTTATTTTAACAACAATATGGTAAAGACGATATTTCGGCGACTTGTCGAATGTAATCTATAAACAACCCCTCATATCCCAAAAGGGAGTTTTTGATCCGGTGCATCCGTGTTCCGGAGGAGTTTTTCATGTTTCATTATGTTGCTTTAGGCAGTACTTCAGAAATCAGCGGATCCGCACATTATATCAACCTTGCCGGAACGGGTATTTTATTGGATGCCGGACAGGATCCGAACATTGATGGTGTGGAGGGCTTGCCAGATTATAACCTATTGGAAAAACATCCTGATTGGGGAGTGGACTATGCCGTGCTTTCCCATGCACACCACGATCATATTGGCTCGCTCCCCGTGATGTTGCGTCACTTTCCTCATGCCCGCATTCACATGACGCAACCTACACGCCTGCTCTTGGATTTTTTGTTGCCGGAGTCTGCACGGCTACAAAAAAAGCGGTTCAAAGAAGGCGTAAATGCACACCCCCCCATGTTTACGGAGGAACAAGCCGAACTTGCAGCTTATTTGTATCGTTCGTGGCCTTTAGAAGTACCCTTCGAGCTGAACGAAGGTGTACGTGCATTGGCTCCCATTAAAGCCTCTTTTTACCACGCAGGACATACATTAGGTGCTGTTGGGACACTTTTGGAGGCGGAACAGGAGGACAAGGTGTTTCGATTGTTTTATTCAGGCGACCTTAGCCTTCGCGCACAAGCCATTTTGCCCGGCGCTGCATTTCCCGAAGGCCCCGTAGAGGTCTTGATCTTGGAGTCCACCCTTGGTGCAGATCCCTCCGCAGAATTGACCACGCGCAAACGCGAAGAAGACCGATTGTTGGCGGGGATTCTTGACACCATCAAACGGAAAGGCTGTGTTCTGATTCCCGCATTTGCATTGGGTCGCTCACAAGAAATGATCGCCTTGTTGGGACGTTGGAAAAAGCAAAAAAAGCTTCCCGAAGACCTACCCATCTATACCGCTGGTTCACAACGGGCGATCTCGGATATCTATGACCGTACCCGCTTTATTTCGCCGCGAATAGACGAAAAGTTCGAGGTCTTTAAAATCGAACAAAAGCGGCTCCCGAAAAGCAAGGCAAAATTGGATCATTTGCTCCACAGTGGCGAGTCGGGGGTGTTTATTGTTGGTTCGGGGATGTTATTCGAACGTACCATCTCGCATCGGATTGCGCAAAAAATGCTTGGGGATTCCCGCCACAGTATCTTTTTTGTGGGGTATGTAAAACCGGATTGTCCGGGAGCCTATTTACTCGATGCGGTAGAAAAAAAACAAAAAATAACCTTAGACCCCCTACACCAGCCAGAAGACCAAACCATTGCTTGTAATATTGAGCGCTTCCGCTTTAGCGGCCACTCCAACCGTAGAGAATTGTTACAGGTTGTAGAGAAGTTGCGCCCCAAAAAGGTATTGTTGGTTCATGGTGAAGACGAAGCACGCACATGGATGGCGGATAATATTCGGTACTTTTACCCAGAAGTGGAAGTAATTTTACCACAGCAGGGTGTCCCCGTTGCCTTAGATTGATTTTTTGTTGGAATGTGCCATCTAAAACACCCCATATTGTTTCCTTATTTCGCCGCGCCCGAAGAAGACATTGCGTTTAGGGTTAATCACCAATGTTATTTTTGCGGTGAATGGAAACCTTGCTTTATGGTGTTCCCCATGCTCCATTCTGGATGTGTGGCTTGCTTATTAGAAGGCGCTTTTGGGTTTGACCACGACAGTGAATGGGGCTATTTAACCAATGAGGGATTTACCCGCGATTATCGAACCTATGAAGCACTGCCGCAAGACTTCTCGGAGGAGGCTTTTCAGGCAATCCGTCGGACCCCCCCCTTTGCTGCTTGGCACGACGCCACATGGCTCATCCATTGCAACGATTTTATGCACTATTCGGGAAGGTGGCTCCTGAAAGACTTTTTGGCCGAAGGTGGTTCTTTAGAAGGCGCAAAGGCAATTTTTGTGCAACAAACGTGGATGGATAGGATTGACGACCATGCCGAGGCCGTATGGGAGCGCCTATTGGCCCATCCAGAAACCACGCCCGAACATTGGGACATACGGTATTATACTTTTACGTGTACCCACTGTGGGACAAAACGAGGCTATTTCGATTTTCCATAAAAAAAGCAAGCCCCAATGATTTGGTCGTGCCTGCTTTTCTTTCTCGTAGGTTAATCTAATATCATCGTTCCTCGTGGAAGTCGTTAATATCCGGCAAGAGTTTTTTGATGACCGACAAGGCAATCCAAAGGACAAATATAGAAACAAGAAGC
This sequence comes from Rhodothermia bacterium, assembly GCA_017303715.1. Taxonomy (GTDB): domain Bacteria; phylum Bacteroidota; class Rhodothermia; order Rhodothermales; family UBA2364; genus UBA2364. The sequence goes on from JAFLBZ010000019.1 coordinate 74,385, forward strand.
CCCAATAATTGTCCAATCAAGGCATCTGGATACATGTTTATGTAAGAGTTAAGAGTTGGCTGTAAGTAAAGCGGAATGACACCAAGTCAATTCCGAGCAAGACGGATATTGAGGTACGGGCTTAAAGAAAAGAAAGGGCTATTCACAAATGGAAATCACCCTTCCTCTAATCGTTAGCCCGTGTATAGCTTTTCCCTCCGAAATACACAAGCTAAACCGATTTCAAAACGAGCTACCTAACCAATCCTTGACTTTCTCAGGCGTTTTGGATTTTCAAGCAATGACCCAAACATACGGCGGAAAACTCATTGGGCGTTTTGCTTTTAGAGATGGTCAGGTAGCCATCTGGATGCAAAAAGGGTTGGTTTGCTTTTTACATATTACTTAAAATACCTGCTTTTAGAACACTCCTGCTTTGCCAAACGTCCAAAAAACTTGTCCTTTTGTGTCTTTTAAAGGAGTAGAGGTTTTTTGCCCACAAACAAAACGTAAAAAAACAAGGAGCCTCGGTATAGAGACCCCTTGATCCAACGTTAGCAACGGGTGGACAACTCCATTACAAGCCCAAAGCATGAAGGCGCTGTACGTTGTCTTTAACATCATCCACCGATACCTTCAGGAGGGCTTTCTCGTCTTCGTTTAGTTCCAATTCCACAATTTCCTCTACACCATTGCGACCAAGCCGAACCGGAAGCCCCACGAATACACCATCAAGACCATATACGCCATCTGCCCAAACCGCACAAGGCAATACCCGTTTCGAGTTTTTAACGATGGCTTCGCACATCTCGGCAGCGGCAGCACCGGGCGCATACCAAGCAGAAGTGCCCATGAGCTTCACCAATTCGCCCCCACCAAATTTGGTGCGCTCGACCATCGGATCAATCTTTTCCTTAGGCAAAAGGGCGGGTAAAGGCGTACCAGCTACAGTGGTATAACGAGGCATGGGAACCATCGTATCACCATGACCGCCAAGCAGCATACACTGGATGTCACGGATGGAAACACCCAGTTCCATTTTGATGAATGCGCGGAAACGGGCAGCATCCAAAACGCCGGCCATCCCCATAACTTTGTTCTTGGGCAAATTGCTCTTCACCGCCGCCACATACGTCATTGCATCCAAGGGATTGGAGACGACAATAATGATGGCATTCGGGCTATGCGCAATAAACTGCTCCGTGACAGACTTCACAATGTTCGCATTCATCGAAAGCAAATCGTCGCGGCTCATGCCGGGCTTTCGTGGTAGCCCTGCTGTAATAACACAAATATCAGAGTTCGCCGTATCTGCGTAGTCATTGGTACCAACCACTTTGGTGTCAAACAAATGAACGGCTGCCGATTGTGCCAAGTCCAAAGCCTTACCCTGTGGAAGCCCCTCTTTGATGTCAATCAAAACGACTTCTTCGACCATATCTTTACGGGCAATCGTCTCTGCAACGGTGGCACCTACGTTGCCTGCCCCAACGACGGTGATTTTTTTCATGTTATCTCAATGTTTTGGTTGAAAGGAAAGAAAATTAAGGTTATTATTTTTAAAAATAATCTTGCATTGAATTACGTCCTACCCTTTACGCAAAAATCACCCGTCCTTCCAACGGACTCCACAGGAGACGAACATGGATTTATATTTTATTCGGCATGGCATTGCTGAAGACGGCATCGGTAAATCTGATTTCGATCGTAGGCTCACGCCGGAAGGACGCTATGCGCTCCGACGTCAAGTTATTGGTCTTCAGCGTTGGGGATTTGCTCCTCAAGTGATTTTTACCAGCCCCTATGCACGTGCGCTGGAGACCACCCAAATCTTAAGCCGCACAATGGGGCTACGGCATGAAGTATGGGCGACACTGGGCTGTGGTTGCACGATAGACGATGTTGCAGAAGTGCTGACCATTTATGAGACACCCGACTCGGTGGCAATTGTTGGACATCAACCCGACCTTTCTGAAATGATTCATCACCTCACCGGAAAATGGGTGGACATGACAAAAGGAGCTGTTGCGCATCTAAAAGTGAACCGTATTGGTCTTTTGGGTGGAACCTTCATGGAAGTCATGCTGCCGGAAGTACAAATGGCCTATTGAGCGTGTTTGCCAGCTAAAACGATCTTCTTTTGACAAAAATCTGTCATCACACATGGCCGATTTCACTTTATATGGCCTACTTTTTAATACAGAGGTCATCCGTAACACCCTATATTTGTCTTACGTTTCCCTAAACAACCCAATTTGCCATATGAAAAACGCTTCTGCTTCCATGCGACTTTTAGCACTGCTGTTCCTGGCCATTTGGTCTTTACACTGCAATGTACACGCTCAAAATCGCCCCAAAAATGTGATTCTGATGATTCCTGATGGGTTTGGACCAGCAAGCCTAACCATGGCACGAGATTTCCAGCACGCTACGACGGGCAAAATGCAACTGGCCTTAGATGAGTTTTTGGTGGGGAATGCCCGTACCTATGCATCCAATAGCCGTGTGACGGATTCTGCTGCGGGTGCAACAGCTTATTCCTGTGGGATTAAGACCTACAATGGCGCTATTGCCGTTGCTCCTGACGGGTCTCCGTGTGCAACCCTCTTTGAAGCTGCTAAAAAGAAAGGAATGAAAACCGGTGTCGTCGTAACAACCCGCCTTACCCATGCTACACCTGCTGCATTCTCTTCGCATGTACCTCGACGTGCCAATGAAGAAGATATTGCTACACAACAAATCGAAAACGCAGATATGGACATCGTCTTTGGTGGAGGCGGGAAGTATTTTACCCCAAAAGAAACGGGGGGCGCGCGTGCCGATGGCAGAAACCTACTCCAAGAAGCACACAAAAAAGGCTATACCGTTGTACAAGACCTCGCGGGCTTCCGGCAACTGAATAAACTGCCCGCAATGGCGGTATTTGCACCAGACCATATGGCGTATGAGGTGGATAGAGACAGCAACAAAGAACCAAGTCTTGCCGAAATGACCGAAAAAGCCTTGAACTTACTCCAAAAAAACAACCCCAAAGGTTTTGTACTAATGGTGGAAGGAAGCCGGATAGACCATGCGGCACATGCAAACGACCCCGCAGGACATGTTCACGACATCTTGGCCTATGATGCGGCCGTCCGTAAAGCCCTTGAGTTTGCACGGCGCGATGGAAAAACATTGGTGATTTCGGTTGCAGACCACGAAACGGGGGGAATGACGCTTGGACGTGATGGGGTTTATCAATGGAAGCCAGAAGAATTAGCGAAAGTTAAAAACTCGGTGGATACGCTCGCTGCATTAGCAAGAAAAAACGGAACCAATGTCGTGGAGTTGTTGCGTACACGTGCGGGTATTAATGACCTCAAAGAAGATGAAATTGCCGCTTTGAACAACGGTCTTGCAAATAACGATCCGCGCTTTGCTTTTACGCTCATCCACATTGTTTCTAAACGAAGCATTATTGGCTGGACAACCGACGGGCACTCTGGCGTTGACGTAACGCTTCATGCCTTTGGCCCAAGTGCAAGTTTGTTTAAAGGAAACCGAGAAAACAACGTTGTAGGCCAAACCATTGCAAAATTATTGGGCTTCGACCTTAAAGCGCTTACAAAAAAGATGTTCCAATAAGGATTAATTCTATTGGTGTCCTCCGCTTCGGGTTCATGAGGCCATCGGATACAATAATTCTTGCAGGACAACGTTCGGAGGTACCTCATCGAAGTGGTGCAAACTTAGCCAGAACAGTATTTTAATAGAAGCACAAAGCTCCAAGTTTGCACGTCACCCCGCCTGACGCAAAACCCGTGTTATAGCGAGTGGTTCTGGTCGTCATTGTCCACCAAGTTTAATAATTTTCCCGTTCTCTTGTTGCTCTGTTTGTTCGTCTGTGTCGTCTGTATCGTCCGATTAGTCAGCATAAAAGTCAGAGTGAACGTCACACAAATAGTCGTGAAAGCCCCAACCAATGCCACTTGTGTCGCTAACAACTTTGCCAGCTCGGTCTGCAAATTTGTCAAGCAAGTTTTCTTTTCTCATTAGTGTCAATGCAGCAACGTAAGTTGTCTCCATACGGGTGCATTTCAAAAGTTCCTCTAATGCTCTGCCAAAAGTTTAGTAACACACGTCCAATTGTTGGATTGCCAAGCACATCTGAGGTTCAAAATATGATTGACCCCTTGTTCGCTCCATCGTTGGCCACTGCGTTTGCAACGGGTCTGAACCAAGGTTCGGTTTGCGGCTTCCATTGCCCCATTACCGATACACACCCGATATAGACACTTGGATACGAAGAAAATGAGAAAACAAGCCATTGGCTTTACTATAAACGTCACTTGCACCCGCGATGCCCATCAGGTTTTGCAAATAGGGTGACACAAAACTGTTATTCACTTTCTTGCAATAGGAATGCTCTTTCGATAGGGCTACTTGCCCGAA
>JAFLBZ010000020.1 GCA_017303715.1 Rhodothermia bacterium
GACTGCTGAAATGATACTGGAAATTTGTGCAGGATTATGCAATTTAAAGCTCAAAAATTCAAAACATGAATTTTGCACCCAAACTTAATTCCTTCTAAACTCAATAAAAACAAGCGCAACAAGTCTAATATTAATACCCGGCGGATAATACAAACCATATCCAACCTTTAAATGGTTTTTAGATGTCTGAGCCAAGCTTATACTCCCTAAAAAGAAGTAGATTATTAAAGCCCAATGCCATAACCAATGCCTAATTCCCATATCTCTGTACCTTTATTATAGTATTTTGGTCCCGTCCAGATTTTGATTTTTCGTGAGGGATTTAATTTAAGCTCTGTTTCTATATTTAACACAATACCCCTATCTTTGCTTGCCTCTGTTTTGTAAATTGATTTATCCTTATTAACATTATCATAATAAAAAATATAACGAGAAACACGATTTCTTATACTTCCACCTGTTACAAAGGAAAATGAAATAATTTTACCTTGAATAGGCTTGAAGGTGAAAAGAAGATCAGCATTTATAGATGAAACTTGTTGTAGGTAACGCTCAAGTGAGTACGTTTGCATAAAACCCAATTTGAGGTTTGTACCAAATGTTTTAGTCATTTGAACGTTTAGTTCATTTGCTAAAACCAGCGATGATAAATCCCCCTCACCTAATCTTCCATATGCAATCGTAGGGTAAAGCGTAAGTTTTTGGGCTGAGACAGAAGAAGTCACTAGCAGAATACATATTGTTAAATATCTAGTCATATTAGTGTAGATAAAAGACCGTGATAAAATATCACTTGGGAACATATATTCTAATAAACATGTTCCCAAGAATCTAAACTTAAAATCCACTTAACTGGACCAAGGCATTGTAAATAAGAGGTCTCCTGCACTAAAGACAGGAAAGCCTCCAGATGAAGGTGGGACATTTCTTCCCCCCACATCTCTAAAACCATAATCTTGATTTCTTTCATTTTGATATAAAAACGCTGCTCTCTCCCAATCTTGCTGATAAATTACTTCATCAACACCTGGTTCTTTCCAGACAAATCCCCAAACAGCATGTCCTTTTGCATTTACTGTATATTAATTAGGTTAAGTGCTTTTAAGCTACAACCATATTGGATAACAAGTCAATAGAAAAGCATTATTTTATTTAAAAAATGTATTTTACTTGATTATATTAATTAGTTTATCATCACTACACAACCAATACTTACATTTTAGTTTGCCTACCAGCGGCCTTCCCTTGTACGACCAAATGAAGCAAGGTGGCTGAGCCAAGCCGAAGCCATCCTTGCTCCGGCGAATTTTTCTAAGGATCGCAGTACCAAGCAAGAATGATGGAGAAAAGTTGGGTGTTTTCGCTCAGGGCTAAAGCCCCGTTTGTTGGAGTTTGATCCACCTCCGCCCTAAAGCATAGGGATAATGTTTGGGTCTGCCTGTTGTCTCCTCGCTGATGGGTGGCGTTTCCGCACGCTATTATATTAACCCCATGCTTTAGCTTTTAAGGTTTACCACAACGACCACCACTTTCGGCTTTAGCCATGACCAATCAAGACTTAGCCCCAGCGGGTGGCATCTTCCGACGACGAGTTATAGCTGGCTGTATGTAGCCGAAAAAAGCCACACTGCCATTCGAGAATGATGGAGGAATCTCGTCATGGTGTAATTTGGTGGAAAAAATCATCTCCCACACCTGCACATGAACAATTACAGGATCGTGCGGTGCGCATCAGAAATTTATAATCTTGCCCTTCAGATACGTTTCCAAGACTGACTACGAGGAAATACACAGATATTGAACAACACGTATTGTTATAAGATAGAGTCGGTCTCTATAATCAGGAATTAGCGCTACAAGCCGACACGTTACAAATGTCGCGAGAAGCGTGGTATCGCTTATTTGTGGTCTCGCAAGGGGTTGCTTTACCGTGAGGTATGGCGGCGGAGGTGATCGCTTATAAAACGTGCGCTTGATTTTGGCGTGCGTTTTTGGGTCTCGAAGTCCACATGAACGATGCCAAATCGTTTACTATATCCAAAGCCCCATTCAAAGTTATCTAAAAGTGACCAAGCATAATAGCCACAAACATCTGCACCTTTTTGGATGGCTGTTTCGATGGCGGCAATGTGCTGCTTGAAGTATGCAACACGAAGTGGGTCTGACTGGATTTCCTCTGTTGCTACGGGCGGATCATAGTAAGCTGCACCGTTTTCAGTGATCCAAATGGGTGGCTTTCTATATCTTTCGGTAACCCAGCGTATGGTATCGCTAAGTGCAGGCGCATACACCTCCCAGCCCATTTCTGTATAGGGATGGCGAGCGTGAATCACTTTTTTTGTACCGAACAAAGCTTCGGAAGAATCGGCTACAGTTAGGCCACGTGCATAGAAATTTATCCCCAGAAAATCAGGCGTCGTATGGATGAACTTCATGTCCTCGGCATTCGGTTCTTGCCAAGCATGGCCATAAAATGCTTTAATTTCGTCGGGAAATGCCCCTAAATATACCGGATCCAAATACTGCCTATTCATGTAGGCATCCATTTTTTTGGCGGCTTCGAGGTCTTCTGGTCGGGATGTAGCCGGAACTTTTGGCTCTAAGTTTACAACCAAGCCAATTTGGTGATAGCAGCAGGATCGGTACAATTGAATCGCTTTCCCACTGGCACGCAATAAGTTTTGCACAACCTTTGTCGTTTCATATTTGTTTCGATGTCCGGGAGCATGGTTGCCCACCAGATACCCTTCGTGTGCCACCACCCACGGCTCATTTAAGGTTGACCAAAGTGGGACTCGGTCTCCCAAAGCCTTAAACATCACTTCGGCGTAGTCACAAAACCAATCTGCTACATCGGCATTTACCCAACCACCGCGTTCATCTAATGCTTGTGGGAGATCCCAATGATATAGCGTAATATTCGGTATAATGCCTCGTTCTAATAAGCCATCGGTGAGTTTGCGATAGAAGTCCAAGCCTTTTTGGTTCACCGCACCGACGCCATTGGGCAAGACACGGCTCCAAGCAATGCTAAACCGATAAGATTGGAAGCCGAGCGCTTGGATCAGGTGTAAATCCTCTTCCCAGCGGTGATAATGATCACAAGCCACATCTCCATGTTGGTTCTGCCAAATATTTCCGGGCATTCTAGAAAAGGTGTCCCAAATACTAAGTCCCTTGCCATGACCCTCGGCAGCACCCTCAATCTGATACGCTGAAGTAGCACAACCCCAGACAAATCCTTTCTTATAAACCACTGTTATTTTTGCATTTATTGTTATAATGACTTTTTCTTAACCACGCATAACCAGAGGTTAGACGGCTGTTTTTTTATCCCTAACCGTGTGGGCATTCTCTGGGTGAATGGTCTGGCCATTTTGGGGTAAGTGAGGAGTTTGGACTATTTTTCCCATTTGGATGACCACTTGGTGTGTCTGTGCATCCGGCACAATCGGGATATGCGCCGTTGCGCCTATAATGGTACACGGATGCCCATCCAATATGGCAGATTGAATTCCCGTTTCCACCTGATCGGGGTTGTTTACGACGATCTCGTAAATGGTTTGGCCATCGTGCCATTGATACTGAACCGCAAAGCCCGTCCAATGCATCGGAATACAGGGTTTAATGGTGAAGAATTTGTTTTCATGAACCCCCACGCCAAGGATAGATTCGAACATCACGCGGTACATCCATCCGGCAGAGCCTGTGTACCACGTCCAGCCTCCACGTCCAACATGGGGTGCAACGCCATAAACATCCGCCGCAACGACATAAGGTTCTGTTTGGTAACGTGCAACTTTTTCGGGTGTATTGGTATGCGAGACAGGGCTGATCATGCGAAGCAAACGGGTGGCTAAAGTGCCCTTTCCGGCTTCTGCCAGTGCTTTTACAGCCCACAATGCCGCATGGGTATATTGTCCACCATTTTCTCGGACGCCGGGTAGATAGCCTTTGATGTATCCCGGATCGTGGGGTGTTTGGTCAAATGCAGGCGTCAAAAGCCGGATAATGCCTTCGTTTTCGGCCACCAAATGCGTCATCATCGCCTCTAACGATGATTCTGCGCGGTCTTTCGGTGCGGCACCAGAAATCACCGACCATGCTTGAGCGATGGTATCTATTTGGCACTCGTCATTTTCGGTAGCGCCAAGCGGTGAGCCGTTGTCGTAATAGGCACGGCGATACCAAGCCCCGTCCCATCCAGCAGTATTCAGGGCGTTATGTAGATTTTTCTGATAATTTCTGTACCGTTCTACCCTTTTGTAATCTTGTCGTTTTTCAGCAATCAAAATCCAGTCGGATAAGATGTGGTACAAGAAAAAGCCCAGCCATACGCTTTCGCCTTTTCCAAGTCTGCCCACACGGTTCATACCATCGTTCCAATCCCCAGTCCCCATAAGCGGCAAGCCATGATCGCCACTCGTCAACGACCGATCAATCGTTATGGCGGCATGTTCATATAAACTTGCTTTTTTTGTACTATCTTCAGCAAAAACAAAGACCTCATCTTCGCCTTGTTTCAAATGTGGAGCAGTCTTAAATCCAACGACTTCATCCAATAGCCCCCAGTCGCCGCTACTGTTCACATAAAAAGCGGTTAAATAGGGCAACCAGAGTAAATCGTCCGAAAATCGTGTTCGGATGCCCTTCGAGAGCGGAGGATGCCACCAATGTAAGACATCACCTTCTTCAAATTGATGGGCTGCGTGAAGCAATATTTGGGTTCGGGTTCGTTCTGGCGTGTGATAAAACATTCCGCCCGTGTCTTGCAGTTGATCCCGATAGCCAAAAGCACCGCCAGACTGATAGAAAGCCGAGCGTCCCATAATGCGGCAACTTAGGTTTTGATAGATCAACCAACCATTACCCATGAGGTTAAGTGCGGGGTCTGGGGTTTTGATTTGGATTTTGGCTGTCAACACTTCCCAAAATGCTCTCACTTCATCGAGTGAACGTTTGCAGTTCATCGAGAGTGCGTAGTGTGTCATTAATTGATGGGCGTGCTGTATATTTTCGCCTTGGCCAAACAAGACATAGAACGTGATTTCTTCGCCCGGCTGGAGTTCGATGTGCGTTTCTAAGGCCAAACAAGGATCTGTTTCTTCCCTTTGCTCAATCTGGTTACCCAAAGATGCTGCGCACAGACCCAGAGGCACATCCATTGTACCGTATCGCCCCAAAAAAGCGGTACGGTCGGTTGTGACAGAAGCACTTTTGGCTCCAGCAAGGTGCAAAAACGTGCGTCGTTCTGAAAACTCTGCATTTTCTGGATTCTCGGCCCATAGCCCCCCATTTTCGGAGCCGCCAGTACGGATATGCGGAACTGTTTTATGACGATAAGGCCCCATCACCAATTCATGATAGGCATAAAACGCTAAGGATTTAACTGTTTGACTACGGTTTCGCAGGCTAATTTTGGTGATTTTGAGGGGATCGGACTTAGGGACAAAAATGGTGACATCCTGCGCTATCTCATGCTGAACAGATGAAAAGGTGGAATACCCAAATCCATGTTCTACACGGAAGGCTGCATTTGTTGTGGAAAGACCCGGCAGGGGCGAAAAAAGGTGACCATTGTTTCGATCTTTCAAGTAAAGGGCTTCCCCAAAAGGATCGGATACGGGATCATTTGACCACGGGGTGAGGCGGTTTTCTCGGCTGTTTGCGCTCCACGAATAACACGCCCCGCTTTCGCTGATGATTACGCCGTGCTGGTCGTTCGAGATCACATTAACCCACGGCAATGGCGGTTTATGTCCTGCATGGGTGTGAAGGATGTATTTTTTCCCGTCCTCCGAGAAACCACCATATCCATTAAATTCCGACAAATATTCCTTGTGTTGCAAGGATTCGTACTCGGTTGTTACGTCTTTAGGTGCTGTGTTTATGACACTGTTTTTATTGGACTTTAACTGAAACACCGCGATCATTTCTAACTCGTCTTTAGAGAACAAAGCCGGTTCCTTAGCGGTTTTTTTTGGAATGGATTCTGCCATCCATTTGTTTAAGGTTTCTAAATTCGTCGCAAAAGCCAATGCAACATGAAGGGTAACGGATTCGCCCGCACCGAGTTTGAGGTTTTTCTGGAGGCTAAATACCGCATCTAACACATTTCCAGTTGTGCAAGACAAAGCTTGTCCGAGTGCAAGTGGATTTTCGAGCGTTCTGCCTCTACCGACAAACCGCATCCGGTCGCTTTCCCACGCATCCGGTCGCTGCTCAAAGATCCAATGCGCCATGTAGCCGGGGTCATCACTCGGACTTCTGAGCCGTCTGTTGGCCAAAAGTGCGCCGCGTGCAGTGTCCCATTCCGTTTGTACAAAAAGTTTAGAGAAGGCGGGATGTCCCACGTCCCCCATTCTGGTGTTCAAAACCACTTCCGCGTAACTGGTAAGCCGGAGTGAACGCGGGGTATTGGTCTGGTTGGTTAGGGTAATGCGCCGGATTTCCACGTCCGAAGTTTCCGAAACAAAGACCTCCATAACGGACGCAATCCCATTTTCAGTACGGGAAAACCGCACCATCCCGCCTTCCGCTACAACCTCATAGTGTTCTGGTGTGGTGCGCAAAGGTTGAAATCCCAACGACCAAGCGTCTTGGGAAGCCATGTCCTGAAGGTAGAAAAAATACCCCTCTGCATCGCGCGTGGGGTCTGGATACCAGCGTGTAAGTGCCAGCGACTTGTGTGAGGTGAAACCACCACCGGATGAAGACAGAAATACAGAAAGTTGTCCGTTGGAACAAGTAAACGTATCAAACGGAAAGCGTAGGTTCGTTTCCAAAATAATGCAGGTTACGGTTAAGGTTATTGGCGAATGACGACGGTTGCGGGTAAGGCATAAACTTTAATCTGGTGCGTATTTTCCACCAAACGTTTGCCGTTCACCCAAACTTCTCGAATGGGTTTAGGGTCGGGGATATGGATTTCCAAGCCGCCTTTGGGGATATTTAGGTTACCAGAAAGACGGAAAGTGGTGGTATTCTTTCGTGTGGATGCCGTAAAACTCAAGGCTCCCCACCACGTTCCAAGATTTTTGATGGCTACCCCGCTTCCCTTTTTAAGCCATGCGGGTAAAAGTCCCGCCCCAACCACCAAAGTTTCGTCATCTTCCCGCTCATAAGCGAAAAAGGATAAACTCGCACGGATAAAGTCTGATCCGACCCAAGTATGGGGCATATCGCCGATAAATTTCGGGGTTTTCGGATCATGCCAGATCACCTCGGCCCAATGTCGCCACACTGATGGGCGTTGATGGCTGAAGAAGAAGTGGCTCATGGCGTGGGCGCGGTCTTTCCAACCAAGGCGAAGGAGAGCGCCGACGGTACGCCATTCGTAAGGTGTATAGTTTTCCCATGGTTTTGCACCAGATTTGCGGTTTTCAGCAAACTGCCAATAGCGTTCAAAGGTTTTTTCGAGCGCACCATTGGGAAAACGGGCCATCTCCTCGGCTGGGGTAATGCCGACAGTTGTGGAGGTGGGGTCAAAATCACCCAATTCAACACATCCGGGCAGGTAGTCTATTTGGTGAAGTGCCATTGTAGCACGGATTGCCGCATGAACATCTTGAGTAAAAACTTCCCTAAATTGGGTAAAAGTCGCTGCTGTTTGCTGTTCTCCGAGGGCTTCGGCCAAATAAACCGCATCTTTATAGCCACGAATGGCGAAAAAATAGTCCCAGAACGAATGGCGCGGATGATCGGAATATCCTTCGTGGCTGATGGATTCGGGCAGGAGACCAAAGTACGGTTTCTTTTCAGCGGTCTGGTATTCTGGTGTCCGCCGTTGGTGCCGCAATTCCTCCATATAGCTTACGGCCAATTTCACCTTGGGCCAGACCTTTCGTAGCGTCTCAAGATCGTGTGTAAACCTGAAATATTCCGCAACGAGATAAATAAATTGGCCATGACTATCGTTTTCCGGAACCGGATCTGCACCTCGCGCATCCACACAGCAAGGTACTTTCCCATTGTCAAAGAGATAGTTTGCATACCACAAAAGATAATCACGTACTGTATCGGCGTGTCCCAGGCGCAACAAAGCCGCCGAAGTCAGCGATCCATCCCGTATCCAACTCCGTTCATAACTACGCGAACCGGGTTGTATGGCATTTTGATCTTGGTTGACCAAAATATACCCAAGGTTTGCCTTAATTGACTGGGTTAGGGCTTCTTCTCCCGGAACCACAAGGTCAAAGCGCTCCGTTAAGTTTTGCCATTCAGCACGAGCTTGTTCAAGTGTGCCTTTTTGGTTTCCGTAGAACAAGGTCACGGTTTTGGACTGGCCAGCTTCCAATCGGAATCTAAAGCGCATGGCACCGGATGCAAAGCCGAGAGAATCGGTTGTGGTTTGGGTAATTGGATAAGTTCTATTTGCCATTTGGGTCATCAAATCACCTTCTTCTATACGTGTTGTCCACACCTGATCAGGCATAGGTTGCGTGGAGAAAACGTTTTGGTTTACTGCAAAGGGTTTGACCAAAGAAAGGGTCTTGATAGGTGCAAAACCACCGGGGGTATTCAAGAATTGAGATGTTGGATTAACCTGAAAAGGGCGAAGCGCAAGGAATAGATGGCCATTTTTTCGTGTTTTCCCTTGATTTTGCAGGTGATACCGCACGGCAAAGCCCCCATTTACTGCCCAAGCCGTGATTTTCAGCACTACGGCTCCCATTTTTCGGGTGACATTAGGAATGGGCAAATAGCCTTTTTCGAGGGAAGGTTCGTGTGTGGCCTCTGCCCATGTCCAAAGTTTGTTGTCCATCCAGACGAAGGGTTCAAAGGTAGGGCCACCTTTTTCCAATTCCACCGCACCATGTTCCCCCATTAGACCTTCGTTGGCGTGGTGCGGCGTGCCAAAAACCGTCCAATAGGTGAGTTCTTTGGAGAGATATTGTGGGTAATGTCCTTTGGGCGCAGCGGCTGCAAGATGCTCAAAAAATGCAGAAGGCGAGGACGAGAATGTAAGCGGCTCTATTTGAAGTTGCGACAAGGCACATTCGGACAAACAGGTTAGGCGTAAAAAACGGGCTTCTGTTTCGGGCAGATACAAGGCGTCGTAGCCGCCATCGCCCTTTTGGATGTCTATTTGTTTCTGCCAATATTGCCCATCATCGGAAGTCATTATATGGTATTGTTGTCCACCTTTTTTCCAGTTAAGGGTTATCCCGCCAAATTCCCGGAACCGTTCAAAATCCATGGTAAGTGATTGTGGTTTGGAAGGATCGGGTTCCCAAACGCTGGCTTGGCTTAGCAGACCATTTACTTTTCCAGAAGTCGTTGTTATTACAGGTATTTGTGTATAAGGTATATCGGGCGGCCTCGGCTGAATTCGGATGTCATCCAACCAAATGGTTCCCTTCCCTCCTTTCTCGGCAACGATGGTAAACTCAAAAGCAGTTAGTTTTTCCAAAGGCCGTTTGGGTTCTGGCCCCCAAGCAAAACTGATTTTCCGGCGCTTAATGCGTTGTTCAGTCCATTTCTGAGGCATTTTAAACGAGGGTTGAACAAGCCACCAGATATTGCCTTCTTGTTGGAGTTTAATTTCTAACTTATTTACGGGCGACTCGCCGCGCAATCGGTAGTTCAGTACAAAATTTTCCGGTAAAGCCACCAGAACGGGCTTTACAGCCGCTGCCCAGCCGCCTTTGCCATTAAAATTATAGTCTAAACGGATGGCGGGGCCATTCTCCCCTTGTTCTTGGGAAATCTTCAAATCCACGCCCTCGGTTGGGGAAGATTGCCATTTATCGGCCTGTGAACCGTCTTCTACGATTAGCACATCCGATTGTGCGAACACATAAGGGCTTAAAACAAACCCCATCAAGCACCATAAAGCCTTTATTTTCATCCTTTTACACCTCCCATCATAATACCTTTAATGTAATGCTTTTGTAAGACCAAGAATACCATAAGGACAGGTAAAACGGTCATCACCGAACCCGCCATCATCATTTCGTTGTCCTGAACATGTTCTCGTGAAAGTGCCGCCAAAGCTACTGGAAGCGTATAATTCCGGTCGTCGGTCATTAAAATGAGGGGCCACATAAAATCATTCCAGGTGCCCATAAACGTAAAAAGTGCTAAGGTCACTAAAATGGGACGTAAAAGCGGTAAGATGACCGACCAAAACGTGCGAAATTCCCCTGCTCCGTCCATTCTTGCGGCTTCTATAAGCTCATTTGGAACCGATAGGGCGTATTGTCGGATGAGAAAGATGCCAAAAATACTGGCCAATCCGGGAATCATGACCCCCAAATAGGTGTTCACCAAACCCATGTATTTCATCATTAAAAACAGCGGAAGCATAGCTACCTGTGCCGGAATAACCAATGCGCCCATAAGGGTTTTAAAGATGCGCTCTTTACCCGGAATGGGTAATTTTGCAAACGCATAACCTGCCATGGCATTCAATAGCAGTGAAAACAGGGTGATAGAAGTGGCTAACAGGAAACTATTCAGAAAATACCGCCCCATTTCCATCCGCTCAAAAAGGGTTTGGTATTGCTCAAGCGTTGGTGAACTGGGTACGAGTGGAGGCGGATATGTGCCAGCTGCACCCGTTTGCATGAACGAAACGGAGACCATCCAAACCAATGGAAAGGCAGTGATGAGTGCAACTATCCACAAACTGCCATTGACCAAAAAAGAAGTAAATCGCTGACTCATAAGCTTTTTTTTGGGATGGTTTAAGCCGTTGCATCCGCTTTTTGTAGGCGCAACTGAACGAGGGTTGCGACCAACATGATCGCAAACAGTACAAAGGCGACAGCGGCGGCATAACCCAAATTCCACCACTTAAAACCTTGTTCGTACATGAGATACACAATACTCACCGTGCTTTGCAGTGGGCCGCCCAAAGTCATCACATACGGCTCGGCAAACAATTGAAAGTACCCGATCATGGTCATCAGACCAACAAACAAAAAAGTAGGGGCGAGCATAGGAACCGTAACATGCCAAAACTGTTGCCAAGCGTTAGCACCATCTATTCGCGCCGATTCATAAAGCTCGTCGGGGATGTTTTGAAGTCCCGCAATGAAAATCACCATATTGTATCCAAAACCTTTCCAAACGGCCATCAGGATGATGGCGGGCATCGCCCAAACGGGGTCGCCGAGCCAATCCACCGGATCAATCCCCAAAAATTGGAGGATGTAATTCAAAAAACCGTATTTGGTGTGGTATAGGTAGCGCCAAACAACGGCAACGGCAACAATGGTGGTGACGACTGGGGCAAAGAATATGGTTCTGAATAGGGCCTTAAACCTTACCAATTTGGACTGAAGGAGCAATGCGGTTCCCAAGGATACCGCTACCGAAAGCGGCCCGCCCACCAAAACAAAATAGAAGGTATTCCATAACGCCTTCCAAAAGTCTTCGGAAACAAAAAGCTCCGTGTAGTTCCGAAGTCCCACCACCCGAAGATGATTGGGGTTTGCTAATGCGTAGATGTCGAAATCGGTGAAGCTCAGTAAAAACGCCGCCAATACGGGTACAAAAAAGAATACCACGATCAGCAGAAGCGCGGGAGCGGCAAAAAACCATGCGGCACGAACGGTTCCACGTGGGAGGGTGTATTGGTTCATGGCGTGATTTTGTTTTGTGAGCGCATCCAACGGCGCTTTTCGAGAATGCGGTCGGTTGTGGCATCCAAGTCTCTTAGGGCGGCATCCATGCTTTTCATCCCGCTCAAGATCACTTCGGTGGTTAGGCGGAGTTCCGTAGCAATCCGCTCCCATTCCGGTACTTTTGGGGTTGGCCGCGTAAATTGAAGCTGCTGTTGGAAAGCCTGCATATAGGGATCTATTGCCAACTTGGGGTCTTTCCATGCCGAATAACGCGGCGGCAAATCGCCCGTTAATTCGTTAAACCGTATTTGAACCTCTGGACGAGACAGGTATTCTAAAAAGGCCCACGCTTCTTGTTTGTGTTTTGAACTCTGGAAGATGACCAAACTGGAACCGCCAGCCATAGAATAGGCGGGTTTTCCGGCTTCCGGAGCAGGCATAGGAGCTGTTCCCCAAGCCGATTGCAGCGACTTAGGGAGACGTGTTTTGAACTCGCTGACGTTCCAAGGGCCGGTGATGTAGAACGAAAAATAGCCCCGTTCAAATTCTTGCCAAACATTGGAGATTTCTTGATTCCCGACACTTGGAGAAAGTTTTTTTCGGAATAAGTCTAAATAAAAGCCATATGCTTTTTTAAAGTCCGCACTTTGGAAATTCCCCCGTGTGCCCTGCTCTCGGAGCATCTCACTTGGTTGTTGTAGGGCCAAAATGATGGGCGGCTCAAACTCATTTAAAGGCAATAAAACGGCAAATTTATCCGGCCCCACCAATTGCTTAATCTTCATAAGGACGGTTTGCCACTCTTGCCAAGTGGTCGGCGGTTGCGAAAAGCCCGCCTTCTGAAGCAAATCTTTTCGGTAAAAAAGAAGCCGTGTATCCACATACCAAGGAATCCCATACGTCCGGTCTTCAAAAACATTCGAGGCCCAAATACCAGAAAAATAATCATTCTCTTGAATAACCTTACTTCTGGAAACCCACGGCGAAAGGTCTTCGAGCGCACCAAGCACAGTAAATTCTGGCATCCACGTATTTCCCAACTGGCACAGATCGGGAAGGGATTCGCCCGCAAATCCGGTCAAGAGTTTCTCATGGGCGGCAGTCCAAGGCAAGGCTTGTACACGTACCTTGATGTTTGGATGGGTACGCTCAAATTCTGGAACCAATTCTCCGAGGACTTCGCCTTCCTTTCCCATTGCCCAAATCCGAATTTCCGTTCTGGAATCCGTCTGGGTGGTACATCCGGCCCAAAAAGCCAGTATGAGGAAGAAGAAGCGGGTCATGTTGGGTTTATGGTTTTTGTTCAATCCACTGTTTTAGGGCTGCCATTACACGCTCAAAAAACAAAGCGTGGGCGCTATCAGTAAGGTGTATCTGGTCTCCGGCATCGTATTTGGGATTAATACGCCCGTCTTCGAGGGCTATTTCGCTCCAAAAATCAATGACAAAGTTTCCGTAAAGGGCTTTTAAACGGTCTCGGACTTGCATGAGTTCAGCGCGTTTTTCGCCGCTCAGGTTTCGTGGCTGGGTGGTGGTGATCCAAACCGGAATCCCTTTTTCTTGTGCGGGTGCGATGATGGTGGCAAAATTCTGAATTTGCTCCTCGAAGCCATATCCGGCGGTGGTGTCATTGGAAGGCAAGTTAATGATAATGGCCTCTGGATTGAGGCTCAAGGCTTTAGTGATATTCCGCTCTACATCTGGCTGTGGCCGGCTCGCCATCATCGGACTGCCGGTTGGCAACAAGTGAAAAGTGGAATAGGCGCTCCGTGCGATGTTAAAAACATGGATTTTTCCGGTGGGTTCAAGCACGCCCCGAAGCCGATTTACCCAAGTGTTTTCCCAAACTTTCGGCCCAACGCCTTCAGCAGTCGAGGAACCTAATACCACAATGCGTTTGTATTTCGGCGAGGTCTCTACGTCGGCCATGCGTTTTGGCATCCAAGTACTATAGATTTTCGCAGGTTGAGGCGCATCTGACAACCACCCGCCCGTAAATCCTGCCCGCTCAAGTCCTTTCCGGATGTATGGATTTTTCTGAAGGGTTTTCCAAATCAAGCCAGTACGATAATTTTCGATCATCACCAAAATGGGGCCTTGGTCTATGCCCAGATAATCGGTATCAAACCAGCCTTTTTCTGGAATAACGCGGCCATGCTGTGGCTTTATATCGTTAAACGTAAATGAAGGATTAAACGCATCTAAAAAGCCGTATTTTCCATAAAGCGGCTCGCCATAACGGGAGGCCATTGCTTTCAGAGCCGGAATAGTGATTTCTGGTGCAAATGGAACGGATCCGCCAACGGCAGTAGGTGAGAGTGTTCCATCATCCAAGACGTATTCGTTACTGGCCCCGCGTGGTGCATACGTTTGGAAACGCCTCATTTTGCCATTGAATTCCCGCTCAATATCCAAAGGCCCGTCACAGGCGGTTAGTCCCCAAATCTCGGCGCTATAGTCTTTCCACCCATTCGGATTTGCAATGGCATAGGCATGTTGGCTTAGGGTGGCACGACGCGAGTTCTCGAAGTAATCTATGCCTTTGGAGCGCATAAACGCATCTTGGATTCCTTTCATTGGGAGGTACATCTGGGTATATTGATGCCCAAACAGCGGCGAAAAGTTAACGTGTTCCTGCCCAAAGTATGATCCCCAACGATAGGTTGCGGTATAAACCTGCCAAGCGTCGTCTCTAAAGGGGAACGTGGGCGATCCCAAGCCCAAGATATAAGGCATCATGGCCTCGTCGTAGCCCTTGTAGTCGTGCGTGTGTTTTCCGGATTCTGGATACCAGCCCATTGCCATCAGCCCACCGCGAACGTGCATCCAATCCCACTCCACCCGTCGGTAGAGGGAGTCCGCATAAGCGCGAATATCCCGCTCTTGGGCGTCATTCTGGTCATAATAACTTTGGGTAAACAAGACGCCCGCCATTAGCCAAGCGGTATCTATACTGGAAAGTTCGACATTTCGGAATCGTTCTCCCGTTTTCATGTCGAGGAAGTGGTAATAGAAACCTTTATAGCCGGTTTGCTTCAGTCCTGCAGGGCCTTGCGGAGATTTCCACAAGAATCTAAGCGTGGTTAATGTCCTATCAACGGCTTGTTTGCGTGAAATCCAACCGCGTTCGGCACCAATAGGATACGCGGTAAGGCCAAATCCAATGGCTGCTACGCTCGAAAAGGACTCTGTAGGCCAACGATCTGGAACGAGACCGTTTTCTGGATTGGTGGTTTCCCAAAACCAGTTAAAGGTTCGTTGTTGTACGTCGTTTAAAAAAGCCTCATCTCCATTTTGAGGTTTTTGGACGTTTGGTGGTGGCTTGGGCGCACAGCCAGTCCAAAGGAGGAGAAGCAAAAGTAATCCACTTCTTAGCGTCATCATGTTGTTGTAAATTAAGGACTTTCTTTATGTCTAATAACTTTAATCACCTTCACGGTTTCATTCAGGGTAATCCGTACAAAATACGCCCCGTCCGGCCATTCCCCACCCGCTAATCGCCATGATTGCAGACCACTTTCGAGAAACTTCTGTTCTTGATGTTTGGCACGGCCTAAAACATCAAAGACTTCTAAGGTGGCAAGTCCACTGTGCGGAAACGCCGTATCTATTTGTAGTTCGTCGCTAAAGGGATTGGGATAACTTTGGATCAAGGTGGACGAATTTGGAGGAATCTCGGCCTCATTTGCTACACCGGGGCCTTTGAATCCAGCCCGCCGAAGCCCTCTTTGTATGACCTCGCTTTTCATCATGTATTTCCAGATGAGACCCGTTCGGTGGTTTTCGATCATCAGCAAAATAGGGCCTTGATCAATGCCGATATAGTCGGTCGCGAACCAGTTTTTGGTGGGATTAAAAGCATCTTTCAGGCCATATGCGCCCCATAAATTCAAGCAATAACGGTTATACATCTCCCGAAGTGCCGCCAACGATTCGTTCGGGGTGAAGGGAAAAGATCCACCGGGAGCTGTTGGGTTTAGCGTCCCATCATCGCCCCAATCGGGAGGAGCGCCACGTGCTTTATACCCGCCGGGCACATCCGAAGCCGTAATCCCCCAGAGGTTTGGGCCATAATCGGTAAAACCTTTCGGATTCGCGATACAATAGGCCCGTTGAGCAAGGGTAGCTCTTTTGGCGTTTTCAAAATAATCGGAACCACGTGCATTCATATAGCTATCTTTAATCCCCCTAAAGTCAATAAAAATATGGGAATATTGGTGTCCGAAGAGTGGTGGAAAGATCACAAAAGACTGCCCATAATGGCTTTGCCACGTATAAGTGGACGTCCAAGCGCTCCAAGACGTTGCCGGAAGCGGGTACGTAGGCGAACCCAGCCCAATGATGTACAAGATGGATGCTTCGCTAAACCCAGCCCAATCGTAGGGCAAAAGGCCAGATTCGGGCTTCCAGCCATGAGAAACACGTGGCGCACGTGGTGAAGCCCATTTCCAATCCGCTCGGTCATTGATCTTTGTAGCCAAGTCTCGGATCTCGGTTTCGGCAGCATCGTTGCCAGAAAAGTATTCCTTTGCGAACAAAATGCCGCCCAGCAAAAGTGCAGTGTCTATCGTAGAAAGTTCGCTACTCCATTCGCGATATCCGCCTGTCATGTTCAAGAAGTGGTAGTAAAACCCTTTATATCCGGTACTATTTGAAGGCTCATCGGTTGGGACATCTGCAAAAAAGCGCAAGGTGTTTAAGACCCGCTGGCGTCCGGCTTCACGGGTGATCCATCCGCGCTCAATGCCCACAGCAATGGCAGGTAAACCAAATCCCACACTGGCTGTACTGGCGTGTGATCCACGTTGGCTCCGGTCTCGGATTAAGCCTTTTTCGGGATTGGCCTCGTTCCAAAAGAAGTCGAACGCGGTTTGTTGCATCAAATTCAGAAATTCCTCATCGCTCAATTCTTGCGGCGTTACTGCTATTGGTGTTGATGGCTCCCCCTCGATAAAGCTTGCATTAACTGCCGAGATCTTATAATAATAGGTTTTGTTGTTTTGGAGGCTGTTTTCCACCCAATAGGGCTGCGTTTGCATCACGGTTGTTCTGGAGGTAAATGGGCCTGTTGCATTGGTGGACCAATAGATATAATAGCCAAAAATGCCTCTCTCGGCGGCTTCCCAACGGATAATGGCTGTTTTGTCACCGATTCGCGTTGTTGGGTTGATGGGTGGTAAAGGCCCTGTTTGTGCATATAGAAGCGCTCGTGTATAGCCTAAGCAAGACAAAACAACCATCAAGAATAGGTATCTGGCACCATTTCTTTTCATATCAACCCCCTATTACGAAATTCCACAATGAAATAACAAAACCCCTAAAACTCAAAGGCAAATCCAAACCGTTGGCTACTCCCAAGCCGCCCAAAGTCTGCCCAGCCATAATCAAAGCGGAAGCGATATTGGTCAATCTCATAATGAATGCCCGCACCCAAAGTAAGCCCTGTTTCGTGGTCTTGTTGGAACAGGTGTTGGTATCCACCACGAAGAGAAAATGTCTCGAACAAGGTGATTTCCGTCCCAAAACTCACGCTTTCGGTGTTGTCGCTTGGGTGATAGGCATTAACGGCAAAGATGGCTTGGGCTTTTTTGCCTAATGAAACGGGATAATCCATCCCAACCCGAAAAAGTACAGGCAACTGGTGAGCTTCCGTCACCAATGCGGCGGGGAGACTGGAGTTGTCTCCGTATTTGTCTGGATTTGCATCAAACCGGACGCGCAAGTCTTTGCCATCAAACTTGCCTTTTGTCCCAAAATTGGACAGGCTCGCTCCTAATTGCGCCCCAAACGGCAATTTATACATCACCCCAAAATCAAGCGCACCTGCTTGTAAGGCGGAGTTCCAGATGCGCTCGGTCACATATTTGAGGTTTACCCCTGCCGAAAACCGATCGCTTAGTTTCCGGCTGTAGCCCACACTAAGCGCCAAGTCTTTCACCTGATATTGTTCGCCCGTCCCCAAAGGTTGTTCTACGGTTCTGACGGCAATTTCGCCAGAGTTTAAGGACGTAACACTTACCGAAAGGGCGTCTGTTTGCCCCAAGCGTAGGTCAGCAGTTGCAAATTGGTGGGAAATTCCAGCCAACCAAGCACCGTGCGAGAACTGAACTGCCGTCCGAGGTTCCCAAGCCGGCGCTGCTGGATTAAAATAGCCTGATGACGGATCGCCATACGTCGTTACCGAGGCATTTGCCATGCCCATTGCACGGGCACTTGGTTCGATAAGTAAAAACTGACCGATGGTCGTTCCTGTTTTGCTCTGCGCAAGGGCAAAAGACAGATTCAGGAAAAGTGAAGCTAAAAGTACAAGCGCCTTCATATGTACATGGGTCATGGCGGTCGGTGACAGCACCAAGCGGCCTCTTGAATAAATCTATTTCTTACTTAATAATTGCAAACTTATCAACAAAAGTTCCTAAGTCCCCAGCATCCACATGGTAGAGGTAGAGACCCGGGGCAACCTCCAGATTGTCCTTCGACCTTAAATCCCAAGGAACCATTCCAGTATTTAGGCCGTCATGTTCGAGCATTTTCACCAGTTCGCCTTTGATGGTATATATCCGAATAATGGCACTTTGTGGGATATTCCGAAACTCCATCCGGCGCACACCACGTCCAGAAACCGCAAACCGTTCTGGCTCAAAACTCGCCGAAGCCACATATGGATTCGGAACCACATATGGTTTCTCTGCATCGAATTGTGACTTTGCATCCGTTGCGTTGATTTTTTCGCCATCTACTTTGAACTCAAAGACATCTCCTCTTTGGAAAGGCTTGGACAGCACCAAATGATACACGTCTCCGCTAGCTGGCGGTTTGGAGGTTGGCGAGCCGCTAGCCAAACGTATGTCCCACGTGGCCAATGGGGTTCTAGGCGCTTCGGGTAAATAGGTAAGCACCTCGATAAATTCGGTGGCCTCGTCTAATGTACCCGAATTGTTTACATCACGGAACCGGAACTTCAATTTTTGGCCTTTATCGGTTCTAACCGTAAACTTGGCCACCCGTGCAGGCGCGCCAATAGCAGCCAATGACGTGTCCTGCGGCGTATCCGCGAAGGAAATCACCAAGTTATCGGGGAAACCAGTGCGACGACGGTTGATGTGGAACGAACTCGCATACCGTGCGGTGATTTGGGCAGTCGTTGTGCTTCCGGTTTTAAAACCAGAGGCTACCGGATCGGGCGAAAGGATTTTAGGCGTCTTTACCACGGGCAATAATCCATGTCCTGTAACGCCCGAAAGTCCTCCGTCCAACTCCTCACTTCCAGAGAAGACCAACTCGCCCGTATCCAAATCGGTCATGCTGTAATTCGTTGCGCGAACACTATCGGCAGGAGCTGCAAAAGTGATTTGGTATTTATGTCCATCCTTCACCGCTTTGGGATTCATAATGCGGATATCTACACTCCCCGTACCATCTCCGGATTTATGTACCAAGGAGCCGGATTGAATTTGGGCGCGAATATAGCCCGGAACGGGTTTGTTTGGGCGGACTTCCACCACGTTGGTGGGTAGGATCGTCCCGCCGCGAGGCGTCCGAGAGACCGAAATGGCATTTTCGGACGGGAAAAACTGAAATTCTTCCGAGCCATTGTCATATGCTGTAACGGCATAATAATAGGTTTGGCCATTTACAACGGTGGTATCCACAAAACTGTGCATCAGGCCGGAGTCCTCGCCAAGCCAATACTGCACCCCTTGAACGGCGATGTTTGAAAACCCACGAACCTCATTTTTAAGGTCGAATTGTGCAATTGGTTTTCCATTGCCAAACGGCCCAGTTCCGCGTCCGGTAGAAATGACCTGCGCATCTAAGAAGTTAGGATCGGTAGAACGGTAAACACGGTAGCCCTCAAAGTCGTAAAGATTGGTTACAGGGTCTGGGGTTTTCTCCGAGACATTGTCCCAAACGAGGGTCACTTTTTTGTCTTCGGCAAAGGCTTGTACCACCGGTTTAGGTGGCGGGGTTGCAAATTGGTAATTGGCGTCATAAATCCTTGAGACCACTTTTACGTTGTCCTTCAACTCTTCCAAATCAGCGCCATAGGCCAAGGCAAGGCTAAAACGTTCCGTAGCGCCCGCTTTTAGCTTAAAGGTTCCAGATGCAAAGACAAACCCAATGTTATAATTTGCGGCTAAGGGCGTATCGAACCGCTTTTTGGGATCTGCGTTGGTAAATTGTTCCCATAAACGGCGAGGCCACTCCTTCCCATCGTCATAAAAAACAATATTATCGGTCTCGGTACTCCCATTTCCAGCACCTGCCTTAATCCGGTTAAATTTAAATCCGGTTAGACCAATTTGGTCGGACTCATTTACGTCGGTTTTGTCAAAATTCGGTTCGCCGTCAGTGGGCATTCCGTCATTTTCGCCCGTATCATTGGTCCCAAAGACGCCATCTGCGCCCGTATCATGGAACTCCGGAATCCAGTCCAAGTCTTCGTCACCTGTCCACCAGATCCCAAGCCGATAGGCCGGACGTTGTGTGAGTGGTGCAACCTCTTTTTCGAACTTGGTAAGGTCATATTTGGATTGCAGATAAGCCAAAATAGCGGATTGGCCTTCGATTTTCTGACCTCGCCCCCCATCGCGTTGTTCATCCACCATGCCGTCATCGTCGTTGTCTAAACCATCGAATTTATTCCCCGGCGTTTCCAAATACGCATAGCCCAAATAGCCCGTTTTGGCACAACTGCTGCTTAGGCTCACGCCTGTCCCATTTTTATCCCATGTATAAACCAAGTCCTCGCCCAAATCGGTAGAATAAAAAGCATTGTCGTCGTCGGACTCATAGATACCGTCGCAAGAAAGTTGCGAGCCGCCCACGCCGGAGTCCATGTACAAACCGAAGATTATATTGTCGTCGTAGTCGGTTGTGGACTCATTGGTGATGTCGTATTGCCAGAAGATTACATTTTGTGCCTGCGGATTGGCCCATTGGAAGCCCCGAACCGAAATCTTGAGGCCCAACCCACGCCTTGTATTGTCTCGTGAATCTGGATAAAAATCCCAACCATCGTAGAAGTTATCGTCCATAACGGAATAACTTTCTTGGTCGGCATTGGGTCTTTTACCAAAATAACCGTTCCAGTCTCCAGCCCAACCCGGATCATCGGTATCGTTTAATTTGTCCACCCATTTTTCCGGCCACGTTCGCGGGTCGTTACTCATGGCAATGGAACGCCCTTTGTTGATGTTGGGGTCTTCTTGGAAGTATCCCGGTCGTGGCTCAAAACGCATCACCTTTCCCGTAACGGGACTAATTCCTTGGCGCTCCCGATAGCCCGTTTCCATGATGTAGGCATTGGAGCCACTCCGTTGTTTCACCTTCGCCAAAACGAATGGCGAAACCCCATCCGAGTAATTCACACCTGTGCCCTTGGGTACTTCCGAGGAATGAAAGACGGAGAGATCGGGATTTCCCTGAAAATCGCCCACCATCCCAAAGTTATAGAAAAGGGTTCTAATGCGGTTGGCATCGTGTGTCCCTGTGCGCTCGGCATCAATCCGGCTTCGGAGTTCGGGCGGAACCACTTGTGCAAAACCCACATTCATCCATCCGAAGAAGAACCCCAGCAAAAAAAGTTTGCGGAACATATTCATTTATAGCTTTAATTCAAAAAATACAAGACTTTAGCCCAAGATTACCCTTTCTTAAAAACACCTCTTAGGGTTAATCCAACCTCAATCCTACGTGGTTGCGAGAAACGGCCTGGATTACGAAGTTGGCTCCGATTTGCTTCCGGTGTTAAGGAATAATACGGGCTTCCGGTATTGGCAAAAACAAAGCCATTTACCGCATGTTCATCCGTCAGGTTAAAGGCTCGGACAAACCCCGTTGCGTTCCATTTCCCCAGTTTGAAGTACTTCTCGGCCCGCACATCCAAGAGGAAGAAGTTGGCTTTACGACCCGAATTGGGTTCCAAGTCCGATCCGAACGTTGAGCCTAATTCCGGTGTAAAGGGCTGACCACTGCCAAATCGCAAAATTGTGGTGAGGTTAAAATTATTGGCCTTAAACCACGTAAGTGAGCCATTTAAGGTATGGCGTTGATCCCAATTAAAGGCCACCTGACGTGGACGCGGGTCTTCTCCGGCGGCAGCGCGGTTTGCGGTTTCTCGCGGATCGCTACTATTTCCAACGGCAATTTGCAAGGTATAATCCACCGAGGCATTCAAGCCGGAAGCCGTTCGTTGGTCTAATGAGAGGGTAAAACCACGCACACCGCCAAAATCCACATTGGTTAATCGGGCATACTCGGCGGCGGTAAAGGTTTGCACAAATTCCACCCCCAGCAAGTCGCGTATGTCTTTATAAAACAAGCTCAAGTCTAAGCCTAAGTCGCGGTTAAGGGCAGACTTAAAACCAAATTCATATTGGGTGGTAAATTCGGGTTTCAGGTCTGGATTGCCCATCACACCATACGAAATTCCACCTGCTTGTAGGTCTTTTAAGACGGAATAATCCGCATTTTGGAAAAGCTGACCCAAGCCGGGCATTTGATAAAAATGACCATAGGAGAAAAAGACGGAAGCTCGGTCTAAAATGGGGAAGGAAATGCCTAAACGAGGCGCTAAAGCCAATTTAACCGTGGTGGCTTTAGGCGTAGAGGCTGGCGCACCAGTAATGGCATTGGCTGGATTCCTAAGCTCGCTTGGAACCGTTGTTCGTGCATCGAAATATTCTAAACGCACGCCACCACGAATCCGTAAATCGCCCCATTCTACACGATCTTGTGCAAAAATAGAACCTTGGATAGGGCTAAAATCGGTGGTTTTGGCTTCGGGTAAATCGGTACGGGGGAGTAAAACCTGCACTCCACCCACATTGGTTTCGGCGATAATACCGGGCGCACCAAACGAAATATTGGAGCGCATAAATTCAAATCCCAATTTTAGCAAATGGGCCTTGGTAATCTGATCGGTATAAGCCCCTTTGGCAACCAAGGCATCGGTGGTTTGGATAAACCGTCCCAGATCAGCACCTTGCACCACTGCACCATCTTCGTAATTGCTGTCGCTTTGTGGCCGTCCCCAATCTAAGTAAAGAGGGTTCTCTAAGTCCTCAAATAACATATCTTTGTAGTCAAATCTATTTTGTCGGAACGTGAGTTCATAGAAGCGTTTATCTGACAAGGTGTGGGTAATGTTCAGACCATGCACAATCGAAAACTGGCGCGGCGTTTTGACGCCCTCCGGATTGAGCCGCCAAGCGTCATTGTAGTATTTCCGCTTTATCCAGTTGGTAATAGCTTGGTATTCCAATTTGATGTTTTTGAGGGAACGGTTCGAGACCTTCGCCAAAAGATTGGATTCATAAGAGAAATTCATCGGAACAACTGCGCCATCGCCCGTCGGGTTAAAAGTGCGCTGTTCCAAGTCCGAGCGGTCAGACGGTAAAAAGCGCCGTTCACCGAATAAATAGCCGTCGTTGGCCAAATGCTGTCCGCTGACCAAAAAGGTTGTATTGCGGATAAATGGCCCACTCACACTTGCTTGGAGATTTCGCTGGTTTAGCGGGCTAATTTTGTCTAAATGTGGAAAACGATTGGCTTTGGTATAGGCATTTTCTGCGGTGGAATAATAGCTCCCACCAAACGTTTCAAGATTGACCTCGAAGCGGTCTAAGTCTCCACTCCGAAGCACGGCATTGACCACGCCGGACATGGCTTGGCCGTATTCAGCATCAAACGTGCCCGAAATAACTTGGACTTCTTGTAGTAAAGATCGGTCTAATTCTAAGGAAGAACTATTATTGTATGGGTTGTTTACGGAAACACCGTCCACCTGATATTGTACCTCTCCTTGACGTCCTCCCCTAAAGTGCCCATCCACCACTCCAGCTTGTAAATTTACGATCTCACCAATGTTTTGAACCGGTAGAACCGCAATGTCTTCTTTAGACAAACTGGTCATGGAACTTGTCTGAGAAACATCCACAATGGGGCGCTCTGCAACTACTGTAACCTCGCCACCTTGTAAGGTTTCCTCTCTTAATGTGGCATTCTGCGTGGTTGTTTGGTTGGAATTTACCCGAACGCCGGAAATGATTAAGGCTTGATAGCCAATGTAGCTAAACCGTACCGAGTAGGTTCCAGGTGGAATCCTCAAAATCGCAAAGTAACCCTCGGTATCCGTCACTGCCCCCAATTGTGTGCCGGGCAAAGCCACCGTTACGCCAATTAAGGTGACACCGCTTGCATCGGTGACTTTTCCGGATAATTTACCGGTTTGGGCAAAAACCATCTGGCCATACAGCACACTGCACAGCAACAAGATCAGACGCAGACCTTTCATGAGATCGGGGAACTTAGTGGAAAAGAGTAGTTGTTGTTTTACAAGGGGAATCGGAAGGATGTTTATTCAACCTACAAACCGACTCCCCCGCAAAACACTTTCACCTAAAAGACGGTTATTTCATTAAGATCATTTTGCCCGCCGGACTGGTATAAACACCGGCTTGGGTTCTTACACGCAGTTGATACAGATAAACACCCGATGCCAAACCGTTGGCTTGGAAGGTTGCACCTTGTGAGCCTGCACTTTGCGCACCAAGGTTAACAGTCCGAACCAAGCGCCCTGTAACATCAAAGACATCTAAATTTACGTCTCCCGCTTGTGGCAGGGCATAACGGATGGTCGTGGAGGGATTAAAGGGGTTCGGGTAATTGCCCTCTAATTTGAAACCATTCGGGATTTCTGCATTCACTTCGTTCGCTACACCAATTTTGAAGGTGTCGTCCATGACCAACCATGCCCAAGTTGCACCACCAGTATGTTCTTTGAACCACCAAGTGCGGGTGCTATAATTTTTGGCCGGATCTGCCAATTTATCTCCATCAAAGAGACACAAACCCGCAAATAACGTATTGTCGCCAACGGGATAACCCAGCGCCGCAAGGTCAATCACCATTTCGACGGTATAGCCAAGGTCAATGTCATTGGCATCATTTACCGTACTTGAGCCTTTGAACTTCAGGGCGGCTTCTGCTTTTCCACTCTTAATGAGGTCGGTCAGGTATCCATCAGTAACCATTTTGCCATCAGCACCTATTCTAACCACAAACTGACGTGCTTCTCCCACATTCTCGGAGGTGAGCGCAGCAGGGTCGCGATCTAACAACATGAGACGGAAGCCATCCCACATATCGTAATTGTCGTCACCCGTCAAAACTTGGTCTCTCACATCTGCCGAGACATAGAGTTTTGTCCCAGAATAGAACCACTTCACAGTTGCATCTCCCGGATCCAACACGTCGGCACGAACGCCATTAAATTCTGGTTGAAATTCTCCACTCAAGAATGGGCCAACGCCACGATAGCTGCCGCGAAGGGTTTTATCGCCATATCGGATGTCCATTCCTTTGGCCTTTGTCCAAACGGCTTCTGTCAAACCTCCATCAACGGTTGGCATGGTTTCACCCGCAGCATTCGGGATTTTGCCATCCACATTAATGGCTGGTGCGCTTCCGGTAGAATTGATCGTCCAGTCTGGGCGTCCCCAAAGTTGCACTTGGGAGAGGACGTCCGCATTTCCCCAAGGGTCTTGCCACCAAGTACGGTTAGAGGCAAACTTAGCGGCATTGCGTGGCCAGTTCCAGTCTGCATCCCAGATAGACAAGCTAAAAAGTCCTACATCGCCCGTTGCTTTGGTGAAGTCATACCCCATAACGCCCAAGTCGAACATCATCTCAATGACATAGCCTTTGTCGGGCGTGCTGTCGTCGTTCACAACGCCATCAACTTTGATCACACCGTCCCAAGCGCCCTTACGGGTTGCATCGCGTGGTGGAGCGGTAAAAGGCGGCCAACCGTCGCCACCAAATTTCCCGATGAAGTGCGGTTGTGCGCCTGACTTGGTTGCATCGGGATTGTCTGGCGACCAAAATGTGTAAAAATATTCTGCCGCTGGCACAGGACGATTGGCGGAGGTCTTGTCCTTAAAGCCCATCAAAAAAGCATCCCAAGTAGCCCAATCACCGGAACCGCCCACCGAGCTATCCGCAACCGCAACGCCCATATACAACTTGTTACCGTTTAAAAGGAATTTCAGGGTCGCCTTCATCGGGTCGGTTGGGTTATTCCCCCGACCACCTTCTTCGCGCCATCCGGATCCGGGCAAGCCCGCACTTTTGCCAAATTCCATCGTTTTGGCTTCTGCTTTTGCCCAAGCCGCTTCGTTAAGGTTGCCATCCAAGGTAATGGCCGCCCCTGCCGTAGAACGAACCCACCAAGCATCTGCCCGTTGTGCCATCGCGGTTCCCCACGTACCACAGAGCAAGGCCGTAAGCAACATTCTGATTGTAAAGGTTTTCATAAGTGAATCTCCAAGAAATTTTTGGTATTGTGAAAAGGTGAATCGGGGTCTATGTTTTGGTTCAAGTAGGGTGCTTTATTTTTGACCGCAGGACTGCCGGATCACAAGGGAGGTTGGGAACTTTTCCTGCCGACGGGTGTGGTCGTTTTCTTCTTGTATCGCCATAAGTAAACGCTCCATTGCACGTTGGCCCATCTCGAAAATGGGAACATGCACCGAGGTTAAAGGGGGTTCTAAGTATTGACTTGTTGGGATATCGTCAAAGCCCACAATGGCAATATCTTCCGGAACCTTAAGCCCAAGGCCACGCAGAGCAGCCATTGCCCCGATGGCCATCCCATCGTTCATTGCAAAAATGGCGGTTGGGGGTTCTGGATGACGCATCAGGAACAAGGCTCCTTTATGGCCACTCGCTTCGTTAAAATCACCTTCGTACCGCAAAACAGGATCGGTTAATCCGGCATCTCGCAAGGCATCTTCATAGCCTCGATAACGTTCTTGGGCCTCATGGTTGTTGGCGGAACCGGTGATGATGCCAATCTTACGATGGCCAAGACGAGTCAGATGGCGCACAATGGAATATGACCCGCCGTAGTTATCCACGTTGATGGAGTCGAAGGCATCTCCTTCCACATAACAATTCAGGAGAACAACAGGAAGGGAAGCGGGGAGATTGGTTTGTAAAGAGGCGGCATCAATATCCGGCGACATCACCACCAAGCCATCAACACGGCCTTGCATGGCTTGGATCGCTCGTACAATTTCCTTGCGTTCATTATGCGAACTTGACACCAAAAGATGATATCCTCGATCTTGGGCTGTTCGGTCTAATCCGCGCAAAATTTCAGAGTAGAAACCGCCATACATGTCGGGCAAAACCACGCCCAAGGTATAGGTTTTTTTGGTCACCAAACTCCGGGCTGCACCATTCGAGACAAAATTGAGTTTACGAACCGCAAGTTGAATCACTTCCCGCTTCTGACGGCTCACTGGCCCGCCCGTCAACCACCGAGAGACCGTTGAGACCGATACCCCAGATTCTTTTGCAACGTCTTTTATTGTAGCAGCCATAACCATTTATCATACTGGGAACGTTCCCACTTTTGTCCAAAAATAAAACCGATAAAAGCGGTTCCCGTTTAACAATAATATATACGCAATAGATCTAAAAAAACGTTTTAATCCCTTAATTTATAATACTTTATTTAAATAATAAAAATTAAACTGGGAACGTTTCCATAAAAAGCTAAGAAAAGCGTTTCCCAAAATCAAGTCGAAAATGATGTTTTTTTTGAAGAAGTCGTGCTTTTACTACTTAGGGACGACCCCGCTGTTTGCGGATCGTAGGCGTGTCCAACGGAGCCTCTCCGCCGGATTTACATGTACGTAAGGGCGTAAGGAAGTGGTGCTTTGGCTTTTAGCGTAGCGTCTGGACGTTTTGCGGTAATGGGGCGGTGTACAATTTAGCAAGAGCAAAGACAAAGGTAAGTTTCTAAGCAGCAGCTTGCTCCGTGTTTTTTGCCTCGAAAGAGACCTGTACCACCTTGCTCACGCCCATTTCTTGCATGGTGATGCCATACATGCGGTCTGCGGCCTCCATAGTGAGTTTGTTGTGCGTGACTAAAATGAATTGGGTGGTATCTGCAAATTGCCGAATGAGGCGCATAAAGCGCTCAATATTTGCATCGTCTAAGGGCGCATCTACCTCGTCGAGGATACAAAATGGGGAAGGTTTGACGAGGTAAATCGCAAAGAGCAAGGCAATGGCGGTAAGGGTTTTTTCACCTCCAGAAAGTTGAGAAATGCCGGAGGGCTGTTTGCCGCGTGGTTTAGCGACAATTTTGATTCCGGCCTCCAAGGGGTCTTCATCATCCAAAAGCAATTTTGCGGTATCGCCCGGATTAAACAGTCCTTCAAAGAGTGTTTGGAAGTGTTTGTTGATTTCGGCGAAGGTTTCGTTAAAGCGCCGTGTGGCCGTTTGATTGATTTCTTGGATGGTTTCTAAAAGGTTCTTTTCGGCGTCAGTTAAGTCTTTTTGTTGTTCTTTAATGAAGGCGAGGCGTTCTTTTTCCCGTTCAAAGTCTTCTAAAGCCAGTTCATTTACAGCGCCCAAAGCACGGATTTTTTGTCGGAGTTCGGCAGCTTCTTTTCTGGCCGTTTGCTCATCGAAAACCGCTTCCGTTTCGGTGTCGGTGGTTAAGGCGGCTTCGGTCACGACCATCGTAAGGTCAAGGCCCAACTCGTCTAAGGTGCGCTGCACAAGGTTTTCGAGCCGTGTGTTTCGCTCGGCTAATTGTACCGCCAGACGGTTTTCTTCCCGCTGAAAATCGTCTCGTTTGCGCCGGATTTCCCGTATTTGGGCTTCATCCGCCGAAATGGCGAAACGGGAATGGGAAACATTGTTTTCTGCTTGGTGGACGTTTTCGTCTTGGTTTGCTTTTTCTGCATACCCTTTAGCAAGTTCCTCTTCCAATTGTTGTTGGAGTTGTGCGGCTTTTCCTCGGCTTTCAAGCGCTAAATTAATTTCGGACTGGCGGTTTTGTGCACGACGTAGCAAAGAGGCCGCTTCTTCTTGTTTTCTACGCAGTTCATTTTCGAGAATCTGGGCATGATTTTCCGCTTGGATGACTTGGATATTGGCCTCGTTCATGGCTTGTCCGGCGGTTCTTCGTTGGACTTCCGCTTCTCCGAAAATGGACTCTGCCGCCGTTCGATTGGTTTCCGCCGCTGTCACAAGGGCTTCTGCGTGTGTTACCCCTTCATTTTTTTCGGAGAAGGCCATACGGATTTGGGTGGATTCCTCTCCCAGTTGCTGTATTCGCGCTGTCAGTTCTTGTTCACGCTTCGCCGAGGCTGATTGTTCGTATTGGGCACGTTCACTTGCTTTTTCTGCCTCTGCGAGTTGCCGTTCTGCCTTTTGGAGTGCCAAACGTAGAAAAGGCAAATTGATGCTGGCCAACGCATCACGGATTTGCTTAAAGCGTGTGGCTTGGTCGGCCTTTTGTGTCTCAAGACTATGCAACTCTTCGCGGACTTGTGCCAATCGTTCTCGACGTCCTAACCGATTTGCGGTTGCTGGGGCATTTTTTTTGCTCCCACCATGCAGCGTTCCTTGTGTGTCTGCCCATTCGCCCGTTGGTGCGATAAATTTCAGAAATCGTTCAGCGGATTGATAAGCGGTAGCCAATGTTTGAGCGCGCTCAAAAGACTCGGTTAAATACACATTTCCCAATAAAATATTGGCCAAGGGGACATAGGTTTGGGCTGTACGAATGACCGAGACCGCCGGAATTGCGCCGTCTATGGTTACTTCTGGAACGTGTAATTCTGGCAAACGGTTCATCACCAAGAAGTCGGTTCGGCCTTTGCCTTGGGTGCGGAGTAAGGCGATGGCCGCTTGTGCTTCGGCCTCGGAGGCCACGACAAAGCACCCCGAAAAGTCGCGTAAGGCCGCATCTATCCCCACCTGATAAGCCACATCACACGCCAAGACATCCGAGACGGTAAGAGGTGGGGCTTGGCTCCAGTCCGTTTTTTTGGCCAGAAACTGAACCGCTTGGGAAAACTCTTCATAACTGGCCACCAAATTTTCCAAGAGTTTAGCCTCTGCACCCAATGCCGAGGTTTTTTGCTCCGTAATCCGAAGGAGGTTCTGGGCCTCATTTAGGGCAGTGGTTTGCGACTCGTGGTTTTTTTCGGCCTCGGATAAGGTATTTCGGGCCATTTCGACGGATTTATGGGCTTCTCCAAGTGCATCCGCCACGATTTTGGTTTTTTCAAACAGCGAAATTTGTCCTTCTTGATATGTTTTTCGTTCACGCACCAACCGTGCCACCTCGTTTTCAAGAAGTTCAATCTTATTGGTCAATCGTGCGGTTTCTGCTTGCAAGGCTGTACGGTCGTGAGTTGCCTTCCGTTCTGTTACGCGCAGCGCCTCTAATGTTTGTAAAGCCGCGTCGTATGCCTCTTGTGCTGTTTTTTGGCTTTCAAATGCTGTATGACGCGCCGCTATTTTTTGGGCCAAGACCTTTTGCGCCACTGCTAATTTAGACGCCATTTCTTCCGACTGCTTCGAGAGTTGTTCGTGCCGCATATCGGCTTCTACGGCTTCGTGCTTTAGCCGCGAAAGGGACTTCTCGGCCTGGGCTTGCCGCTCTTTTTCCACCCGAAGATCGGCCTCTGCTTTGCGAATATGGTCTAAATGCACCGCCCGCTTTTGCACTTGGTCGGCAAGGCCGGTTTCCAAATGGGTGAGATACAACCGATGTTGCTCTATTTGTGCTTCTTGGGTTGTCAAATCTGTTTGAAGTACGCCGATGGTTGTTTCCACCTCCACGTATCGGGCCGTGAATTGGTCAATCTCGGTTCGTAAGCGCAGTAACTCACGCCTCGCCAACTCGGTCTCCAAAAACGTAAGTTTATCGCGGAAGTCTTTATATTTACGGGCTTTTCCAGCCTGATTTGCTAGGGAGCGCACTTGCCTCTCCAACTCATCTACCAAGTCTTGAACCCGCGCCAAATCTTGCTGGGTTCCTTCTAATTTCTGTATTGCCTGTTTACGCCGGATTTTATACTTTGTAATGCCAGCCGCTTCCTCAAACAACCTTCGGCGTTCGGTGACATTTTCCGATAAAATCTCCTCGATCATCTTTAGTTCAATCACCGAATACGCTCCCGCCCCCATTCCTGTGTCCATAAAAAGGTCTGTAATGTCCTTTAAACGGCAAGACACATTGTTCAACAGATATTCCGATTCACCACTGCGGTAGAGCCGCCGCGTAATCACCACTTCGGTATATTCTAAAGGTAAAATACCACGATTGTTCTCGATGTGTAACGAGACCTCCGCCAACCCTAATGCCCGCCGTTTTGCCGTTCCATTAAAAATAACATTGTCCATTTTCTCCGAACGCAAAGCCCGTGCCCGCTGTTCACCCAAGACCCAACGTACCGCATCAATTACATTGGACTTGCCACAACCGTTTGGTCCGACAATAGCTGTTATGCCTTGGTGATAATGGATTTCGGTCTTCTGCGCAAAACTCTTGAAACCGTGTAACGTTATTTTTTTTAAATACATAGCAAAATAGTGCGGAAGCAAAAAAGCCTATTAAGATACGGCTCCCCACCTTCTGCTGAAGTGAAAAATAATTAGAGACTTTGTATGAGGTTAAAATCCAAAAAGAACCGTAACCTGTGTTGTGGATCGGGATTGTCGGCAAATGGCTCCTACACTTGGCTTAAGCCATGCCATTGGAGAATGTACAACCGGAATTTAGCGCCATTGGGATAAAGGCCGCTCTAAAAGGAAAATTTAGCTGGCTGAACGCAGCCAAGACCCAATCTACCCACAATCAATTACCCATGCTCAATTCTTAATTACCCATGCTCAATTTTGCCTCACGTCTTCATCCCCGTAGTTGCAATTCCGGCAACGATATAGCGCTGGAAGATCAAGAAAAGAATGGCAACGGGGAACATGGCCAGAACAGCACCTGTCATAATTAAATGGCGCGTGTCCACATATGGCGAGCGGAAGTATTCTAAGCCCAGCGTCACGGTGCGATAATCTGGATCGTCTAAATAAATGAGCGGGCCCATCACATCTTGCCAAGCACCCACAAAGGTAAACAAGCCCACCACAATCAAAACCGGAATAGAATTGGGGAGGATGATGTAAAAAAATGTGCGGAAAGGGCCGCAGCCGTCAATCGCCGCTGAGTCGTCCAATTCTTTGGGTAAAGTAAGCATGTATTGCCGGAGCAAAAACACATTAAATGCACCAGCCGTAAATTGTGGAACCACCAAGGGCAAAAAGGAATTGACCCAACCGATAGATTTGAAAATCGCGAACATCGGAATCATGGTGACTTGTGCCGGAATCATCATTGTTGCCAAAAGCACAACAAACCATCCTTCGCGGCCTCGGAAGTTGAGACGGGCAAAGCCATATGCCACCAAACTACTGGAAAGAACTTGCCCAATCATGGAAAGAATACCAATAATAAAGCTGTTCCGCATAAAAAGTAGAAATCCGGTGGATTTTTCTTGGCCAATGGTGGCTTCCGGCCCACGCAAGGTTTCTGGATAATTTTCCCAACGTGCATGAAAGACCCGCTGCTCGGCATGAGTACGGTTTTTAACCACTTGCACCTTGTCCGGCTTATGCTCCGTTGTAAAGAACAGTAATTCATCAAAAGAGGCTCCTTTGGGGCGCACCATCTTGGCCAAAAGCGGGATGGCTTCCGGTTCGCCCTCAATCTCGTGCATTGTAACCCCTTCAAAAAGAATGGAGGGTGGCCCTACAACCGATTGAACCGCACTCTCGGGGAACCATTGCAGGTATTGTCCAGGTTTTAGGCTATCTAATCGAACATAATAAGCACCCGGTGTGGTATCCTTTGTCAAGAGGTCGCTACTTTTGCGTAATTGGTACCATAGGATGGAATCCTGTCCGGCGGCTTCCTTATAAATCCGTCCATTTGCAGGTAGGGATAAATGGACTTTGCGATACTCGGATGGATAATACGAGGGTGGCCGCATGGAAATCCCCTCAACAGACTTTATGGAGGAAATCAATACCCAATAAAAAGGGAAGAGGAACAGGCCCGAAATACCAATCAACGTAAGATATAAGAGGACACGCTTAAATTTCTTATCCATGGGTTATGCCTCCGAATGAACAAATTTTTTGGACAACTTAAATTGGATCATCGTGATCGCAAAAATGATCACAAAAAGCACAACCGCCCAACTGGACGCTTTTCCCATCCGAAGATTGTTAAAAGCCTCGTGATAGATATTAACCGAATAAAACTTGAGAGACTCTCCCGGCCCGCCAATGGTGATGGCATACTCCGCAAAAAACAAAGCGGGGGTAAAGACTTGAAAAGCACCGATGGTAGTCATAACAACCATGAATAAAATCACTGGCGAGAGCATTGGAATGGTGATGGAGAAAAACCGTCGGAATGCGCCCGCGCCGTCAATCTCGGCGGCTTCGTAGAGCGATCTCGGAATTTGTTTCATGCCTGCATAATAGATAATGGTTGCTCCACCCACCCAGAAAAAGTTCATCAAAACAACCGTTGTGAAGGCATGGGCTTCGTCTAACCAATTGATAGGGTCTCCACCAAAAAATCCAATGATGTGGTTCACCACACCAAATTCCTTGTGGAACATGTTCATCCACAACACGGTAGCCGCTGCACCGGTAAACAAGGAAGGAAAATAAAAGATGGCCTTGAAGGCATCACTACCACGTACATCGCTCGTAAGCAAGCCAGCGGTAAAAATCCCCCCGATCAACGAAATTGGAATGACCCATGCTGCATAGGTAAAGGTTTTTTGTAGGCCAAGCGTGAAAAAGCGATCCGAAAATAAATTGGTGTAATGTTGTGCGCCAATCCATTCCGGCGGTTTAATCATGTTCCAATCGGTAAAAGAAAGGTAAATGGAGGCCAACATAGGGCCTAAGGTGAAGAATAAAAATCCGGCCAACCAAGGCGAAAGTGCGGCATATCCCGCCAAACTTTGCCGCCAAGTGGGCTTGCTGATATAGGCTTTAGGCTCTTGGTTGCGCTTAAACCAAACCATGTATCCTGCTCCTGCCGAGGCCAGAAACAGCAAAATCAAGAGCGGTAGAACCACTTTTTCGGTAAATGTAGGCGGTCGTTTTTCTAACGTTTTGAAGGCTTCCGCCATTTCGTTATGAAAAGTGGGCAAAGCAGAGCGCACCTCTTTTGCCACCAAATGGTTCATCTCAGCCTCGAAAGCGGCATGGTCTGCCTCCTTAAATGACCCTTTTCGGCTCCGCCATTCCGCCAGTTTCCTGTCGTAGAGCAAGCCCAACTTCAATTCCATGCGTTCTTCCCATTTAATCGGGATTTGTTCAATGTCCGAAAGCCTTGGGCAAATGTAGCTTTCTGCGGTTGGCATGTCTGTGGTAAAAGCTTCAAGCCCTTTTACACCGGCCTCATTGTTGTAGAAGGCATCCTTCGCCGAAATAAGGGTGGGCAGGCCGCGTAACGTCCTTCCGATTTCTCGCTGGGTAAACGCTCCGGCCAAAAAACGAACCAATTTCCAAGCCGCTTCTGGATTCTTAGCCCCAGAATAAATGCCTACACCATTGGCACTAAACAACTGATTGGCCCGCGTCCCGTGTGGCGTTGGCGTGGCAATTAACCGAACGCCGGCGGCCTTATAATCCGGCAAAACCCAAGGGCCTAACCAAGCCATTGCAATGAGGTTGGATTTCAGCACGGCGTCACCGCCAAACTCCAAACTGGTAAGATTCGCCTTGGGCGCTTGAACTCTGGAGGCAAAACGGTCTTGGAAGGTGTGAATAAGGCCCTTTACCAAGGCTTCATTCCCCAAGATGGTCGGTTTCGTGGGGTTTACCTGACGATCAACATAGCGTCCTCCCCAAATCCCATTCATGTGGTCGTTAAACCAACCACCAGACCCGACACCAATTTGCCGGACTTGGCCTTGGGCGTCACGTAGGGTGAGTTTACGGGCCAATGTTTTGTATTCTTCATATGTCATCGCCTTGTCCGGTCGGGGCCACTGGTCACGTGGGATACCGCGCGCCTCTAATTTGTCCACAGAAATGAGTAAAGCACCAACGGCCAGTTCAATCGGGAAGCTATACAATTTCCCGTCCCATCGGAAGGCATCCAACGCACCTTTGTAATAAGCGCTTTGATCCATACCATCCCGTACCATATATTTATCTAAAGGCTGGAAAACCCCGTGCGAAATCCAAACCCCCGCACCCGATCCAAACATCGAGATCACATCAGGCGCAATTCCTGCTGCTACTTGAGTTTGTAATTTTGACCAATACTGCCCCCAAGGATAGATCGAAACATCTACCGCAATATCGGGGTGTTCTTGTACAAAGCGTTCTGTAACCGTTTTAAAAAGTCGAACAGTACTTTCCCCACCCCAAAAAGCCCATCGAACAACGGTTTTTTTGCCTTTGTACGACTTGTTTTCAATGATTTCACCCGCTTGAACAACAGAGGAAGCACATAAAAGGAACAGAACAATCCAAAGCGCATTGAATCTTAATCGTGTAGGGGGCATAGGGGTTGGGTAATAGCTTAAACAATGGGAAGGTTGCCACAACAAACGTGCCGTCAAGATACAACTAAAATACCTTGATATGAACAAAAAGCGCTTTCTGAAGGCTTTTTCCTAAACAACGTATCGCGCAACGCAGGCTACAAGCGGCGGAACAAAGCAACTTTATGCTTTTTCACGCCTCAATTCCGATGACGTCTCGGAGGTGGTTAAAGCCATTTTGGTCTATACGGCTTAACAAACCTTTGTGGATGTTGGAAATCAGTCCCGGACCTTGATACACAAGTCCGGTATAGACCTGAAGCAGGGAAGCGCCAGCTTTAATTTTCTCGAAAGCATCTTCTGCACATTGAATACCGCCCAAACCAATGATGGGCATTTGGCCAGACGTTTTTTGGTACAAGGTGCGAATAAGGGCGGTTGAGCGCTGTGCGAGTGGTTTACCGGAAAGCCCCCCACGACCAATTTCGGTAAGTCGGCTAATGGGCGTTTTGAGTCCGCGTCGGTCGGATGCCGTATTGGTGGCCATCAGTCCAGCAAGCGGATATTGGCCCATAACGGCAAGTAAATCATCCACATAGGCTAAGTCTGTCCGTGTCAACGAATGCGGAGGCGACATTTTTACCAAAACGGGAACATCGAGACCAAGAGATGTACGGACTTCAAAAATAGCCTTTAGTAATTGGTCTAAGGCCATTGGGTCTTCAAAGGTTTTGCCTTCGGCGGTGTTGGGGCACG
The DNA here is from genome assembly GCA_017303715.1 of Rhodothermia bacterium. GTDB lineage: Bacteria > Bacteroidota > Rhodothermia > Rhodothermales > UBA2364 > UBA2364. Next base: position 35,714 of record JAFLBZ010000020.1, read on the forward strand.
AGATATTAAGCGTCACGTACCCCGAAAATGGCGCCAAATGCCGGAAACTGGCCACGAAATCCTGAATGGCCGCCTCGCCCAAAATATCGGGTGCATGGGTTTTTGCAATATTGATCCCCAATGGAATGGCCGTTGGGCCAAAAGCAGCAATTCGCTTGGCAACCACCTTTGCGCCATCATTGTTAAGCCCCATGCGGTTAATCAACGCCTCGTCCTCCGGAAGGCGAAAAGCACGTGGTTTAGGGTTTCCAGCAGATGGTTTTGCCGTGACGGAGCCTATTTCCATAAATCCAAAACCCAACAAAGGCCAAAAGCCTATGTGTCCGGCATTTTTATCAAATCCGGCAGCCAGTCCAACAGGTGTATTGAACTGGAGACCAAACAGATTTTGGCGTAATCTCTCGTCCTCCACCACATACGTTGGCCTTGCCCAGTTTGGAGCTATTGCACCCCAAGACGCAGCCACCAAAGCAAAATGGTGAGCCGTTTCTGGTTCTAATCTGAACAAAAGAGGCTTCAAAAATTGGTACATAGCGCTTAATATGATCCTTTTAAAGCGTGCATTGCGTAACGGTTAGTACAACGATTCTATCGCAAACAACTTAAGACCAATTTTCCACAAATCAACCCTTATTTCTAATGAAAAACCTTCTCTTACTTACTGGGCTTATCCTCTTTTGCTTCTCTACAGCAACTGCCCAACGGCTTGAATATGGCCTAAAAGGTGGGACAAATATCAGCTTGATTACCGATGCCGACTACAAATTTAAGTCGGTTAAGGTGGCGCCGGGGTTTATGGCAGGCTTTTATGCTCGCACCAATACGCGGAGAATAGGTGCACAAATTGAGGCAATCTATGCCTCCAAACAATGGGGCACGGAAGAAGAACGAGCCGGACAAACCAATACAACGATTCTCCGCCAGTTGGATACCCAAAACGGCTATCTCAGCATTCCCGTTATGTTCTACGCCAAATTGGGGCGTTTGGATATTGGTGCTGGGCCACAATTAAATGCACTACTGACCTCTGTTGCTAAGGGTCAGGAATTGATTAAAAACATTCAATCTGGAAATACCGAAGCCATCAAAGACCTTGCTTACGACTATTTGAAGGATAAAATTGGAGAAGGTGCGTATGCCGACATTCCAGCGGGGACACCACAGGAAGGCAGTCTATACGAAAAAGTGGGCTTGGACGCCAACTTTGGCTTGGGTCTAAACCTAAAAAGAACCCGTATTGAGGGGCGTCTCAATTATGGCCTAACCGATGTGATGAACAACTATTATGTGAAGTTTCTAAACCCATCAGCCTACGACAACAACGAAAAATTGATTTCAGGGCAGGTCATATTGAGCATCAAACTCTAAAATTGCCAATAACACAATAATTTTTACTGAAAGCCGTCTTCATCCTGAAGTCGGCTTTTTTTTGGTATAGGGATTGATTATACTATTTTAAACGACTCAACCGTTAAAAATTACAACCTTAATTAGTCTTCTTGCATGAAAAAATTTTCCCTCTCCTGTATAATGCTCGTCTTTTTGTGGCTTCCTACGCAAGCACAACAAGTTACACAGGGCAACCCGCCAGCAGCGGATGAAGTGACGCAACTACGTCAGGCGGTTCAACAATTATACCGCTATGTGCAGTATTTAGACGGCGAAGTCCGTACACTTAAACAGTTTATTGATGCGGCTGTCGAGATAAAATTGTCTATAGATATTAAGGACTTACCCGTAAAAGGGAGTGCAAAGGCACCCATTGCCCTTTTGGAGTTTTCCGACTTTCAGTGCCCGTATTGCGCAACGTTTGCCAATAATGTAGCGCCAACCTTAGACAGTTTGGTGACAGCTGGAACCCTCAAAAAAGTATTTGTGGATCTCCCCCTCACTTCTATCCACCCTATGGCACTCAAAGCGGCAAAAGTGGGGCGGTGTGCAAATGAACAAGGGAAATTCTGGGAAGTGCATGATAGCTTTTTCAAGAATCAGGGCAAATTACAGGCTGCCTTAGACTCTCTTGGGACGTTTGCGCAAAAGAACGGGCTTGACGGTGCAAAACTTCAAGATTGTGTAAACAGCACCAAGTATGATGCGGCCATCAATAAAACCATTGACATCGCCGAAAGCGCGAGCATCAGCTCTACCCCAACCTTGGTGTTGGGCTATACACAACCGGACGGCACGGTTAAAGTGGCCAAGTTTATTCGGGGTTCTGGTGCCAACTTTGTGGAAGAAGTAAAAGCACTTAAAGCCAAAATACCAAGCCAAACCACAGCACCGGAACAACCGAAAGGGAAGCGATCTCGTGGTTAAGCGTCTTTGCGCACTTTGTTCAGCCTCGTCTTTTGGATGGGGCTTTTTTATTGGACACCGGGGAAATGATCAACGTACTTTATGGTAAAATCAGGAAAATGATCTACAATCTTAATCTTATAGTCTGGAAAGTGATCCACTAATTTCCATTTTCCAGCACGATCAGGGAAATGGTCCACCAATTTAACATGTAAATCTGCAAAATGATCTACGATCTTCACTTTATAATCAGGAAAATGGTCAACCAATTTTATTTTACCATAGATCCGGCTAAGGTCCGGCTTGCCGTTTTTCATCGGTAAAGGAGGACGTGTGATGACAGAGGCAGACGTCGTCAGCAAAAGCACAAAAAGAAGTATAAAAATCCATGTGATTTTACCCACAAATTGCTTCGAGGTATGTAAAAAATATTGCATATAACACAGAAGTTATCCATATGATCATTTTGAAGAGATAATTTTTATAAAAATACCCTTCTTATTAAACCCTAAATTTACGTGATAAATCGTTATTTGTAAAGCGGGCTATTTTCTTTGTATTATAGCAAGACCACACCACCACACCATACAAAATCATGCGTACAATTACCCACGAGCAAATGCCTTTGCATACGGGACTTGCTCAAAGAGGAATTTCGAAGCAAGAAATCTCGGCCTTGGCTGACGGCATTTCTGCTGATCTCGCGTACATCCGTGAAATGCCCTCTTACAACTCGGAAGCCATTTTCGGATATTTTATTCCCGGCAGATTAGAGGTTCTGGGCAAACATACCGATTATGCTGGCGGGAGTAGTTTGGTATGTGCTGTAAATAAAGGGTTTAGGATTTATGGCCTAAAATCAGATGATGGCTTATTGCATATCCACCATTTAGACCAAAAAATAAACATCACCATAGACCTTTCTGCACACCGCTCACCAGCATCGGGCTGGGAAGTCTATGTGCAAACCGTTTTACGGAGGCTAACCGCCAATTTTGGTAAACTTTCGGGTGGAGACCTCTTTATCACTTCCGACTTGCCCCAAGCGGCAGGGATGAGCAGTTCAAGCGCTTTTATTGTTGCCTTGCTCCTTGCACTGACCGAAATGAACCAACTTAGGACACATCCTTTATGGATAAGCCAAATTAAAACACAAGAAGACTTGGCAACCTATGCCAGTTGTATTGAAAATGGGATGAGTTTTGGGACGCTAAGAGGGGAAAGAGGCGTCGGTACATTGGGCGGAAGCCAAGATCATGTGGCCATTTTGTGCAGTCGTGCCGGTTGCCTAAACCATTTTTCTTACGCACCAACCTGCTTCAAAAAAGCGATTGCTTTACCGCCAGAATTTCAGTTTGTGATTGGGCACTCTGGCATACTGGCCGAAAAGACAGGGGACGCACTTGAGTTATACAACCGTACTTCGAGTTTGGCGCAGGCATTGGTCGAAGCATGGAATCACGGTGAAGGTGGGAATTTCCCCCATATCGGCGCATTGCTACAGCACCCTAAATTTGATCTCTATACCATCTGGAAACACCTATTGCTCCGAAGAAAAACCTTTTCAGACGTAGCGCTAATGGATCGTTTAGACCATTTTATGGTGGAAACCGATCTGGTGGAGGAGGCCGTGAAAGCTTTGGAGCAAGATCAAATCATTTCTTTTGGGCGGTTGTCCTTTCAATCACAGCATTATGCCGAGCGACTTCTACACAATCAAGTACAAGAGACCACTTTTCTCGTCTCAACAGCACGGAGGTTAGGTGCATTGGCGGCTTCTGCCTTTGGTGCGGGCTTTGGCGGAGCTGTTTGGGCTTTGGTACATACCTACGATGTTCCGCTCTTTTTGCAAAAATGGGAGGCCACCTATGCACATACATTTCCAAATAGGGTTTCGCTTTCGCAATTTTTTCCAGTAATTCCCGGATCACCCGCTTTTGCACTGCCCTTGTGATTTGTACCTTATAAAATCCATCATCTAAATCAAACGATATGGGATTTTTTGACTTTATCCGATCCAACCAGACCTCGCCACTCATCCAACAGTGCCTAACCGATATGCAAGTGATGTTAGAGATTGCTGAGGAGATTTTCACGGCTGCAACAGCATACGCCTTAGACAACCAAACCCTTAAAATTGACCTCAAGGCCAGAGACGAAGAAATTAACAATCGCGAAGTTGGGATTCGAGGTCGGTTGCAGGAGCATTTTCATCAGGATCCCAAGCAAGACATTACCATCGGATTGATTTTAATGAGCATCGTCCAAGATGCCGAACGTGCCGGAGATCTGGGTAAATCCATTGCAAAAATGGCAGATTTGGCTCACCGAAACCGCATAGGAACGCGGGTTCAAGAATTGCGCAATATTCGTGATTTAATTGCTAAAATGTTTCCGCAAATGAAACAAGGGTTTATCGGAAAAGATGCTTGGGTTGCCAGGGTGGTAATGGATCAAAACATTAATATTAAGTCGCTAACCACACAATTTATGCGGAATTTAGCAAACGATGCGGAAATAAGTGTAAATGAAGCGGTTGTACTCGCGGCCCTTGCACGAATGATTTCCCGCGTTTCTGCACATTTATCTAATATCATGTCCTCGGTTGTCATGCCGTTTGATCAAATCAGAAGAGCGCCCAGTTGGAGTGAATAATTTTCTGTAACATAAATACATTTAAAATGAGGCAGACGTATTTTAAATTATTCTTCCTTTTTTGGGTATTGCTAACATCAGCCTGCGATAATTCCCAACCTAAATTACCGCGCCCTGAAGAAAATATATTTCTCCAAGGCGCCGATATTTCTTTCCTACCAGAAATCCGAAATTCAGGGGTAAAAACCTACTCCGATGGTCAAGAGGAAGATATGCTCGAGACGCTAAAAAAGGCAGGTGTAAATGTGATTCGCCTTAGACTTTGGAAAGATCCCTTAAATGAAACTTCCTCTTTAAAGACGGTTAAAAGCTTAAGTAATGAAGCCAAAGCCTTGGGCTTTAAAACGCTTATCTCGCTTCATTATTCAGACACTTGGGCCGATCCCGGAAAACAGACTAAACCGGAAATTTGGAAAAATGTGATGGCCACTTCATTACGAGATAGTGTATATATATATACCAAAAAAATAATGGAAGCATTAAGACCCGACTACCTTCAAATTGGAAATGAAATTAATGGTGGATTATTGTGGCCAGATGGAGATTATAAACATTTTGATGAGGCGATTACCTTGATCGCTCAAGCAGCTAAAGCGATAAGATCAGTCGATCCGGAAACAAAGATTATTTTACATTATGCTGGATTTGAATATGCGAATGCTTTTTTTTCTAAGTTTGCAACAATTGATTATGATATTATAGGTCTTAGTTATTACCCAATATGGCATGGAAAAGACCTTCCAAAACTAACCTCTGAACTTTCAAGCCTCTCTTTAATCTATAATAAATCTATCATGATTGTTGAGACGGCTTACCCTTGGACACTGAGTTGGAATGACTGGACAAACAACATTGTGGGTTTATCTTCTCAATTATTGCCTGAATACCCAGCATCACCTGAAGGTCAGAAAGCGTATTTAATGAAAATTAAAGATATTCTTAAAAACACGCCAAAAGGTTTAGGATTTTGCTATTGGGGTGGAGAATGGATCAGTTACAAAGGAAATCAAGCGAGAGATGGATCTTCTTTTGAAAATCAAGCATTTTGGGATTTTGAAAATAAACGTCTGCCTGTTTTAGATGCTTATTGAAATCGCTTGTATCTTAATAGTATAATGTGTTCTTCACTAACGGCATGGTGACCCTAGGAAAATCCGCCGGATAGACCAGCAACCGCAACATGGATGGCTACGAACAACCAGCTTTCCCTCCTCATCTAAATATGCCACGCCCTACGGGGCTTTATTGTGTGCATTTGGGAAACGATTTCCATTAATATACCACCCCCTGCGGGATTTGCCGCTCCTTAAAAAGTAGAAAAAAACCTTATAAAAACCAAAATCTACGCTATCTCGTGAGTTCTTACAAGACACTCTGGTGTTCGGGACTGGCTTTTGCAGGCTTCCTTAAAAATAAATTTAAGGTGCTTGAAATACAATCTTCGCTTTTGTCCCAGCTTCACTACTTTCAATTGTAAATATCCCCTCCAATTGACGAACCAGCCCTCTAACAAGGTTAATGCCAAGCGAGTTACGGCTATTGAGATTGATTTCTCCCGATATCCCTACTCCATTATCAGCAACCATTAAATGATATTGATGATCCACTTTCTTGAATGAAATATCAATTTCTCCTATTTTTTTGTTAACGAAGGCATATTTATAACAATTCGTTATCAGTTCATTAACAATAAGACCCATTGGAATGGCCGTATCAATACTTAGTTTAGATTCATCAATATCTACTTTCACTTCAATAGTTTGGTTTTCAGGTTTGTATGAACGTTCAATATTGCTAATCAATGTAACTATGAAGTTTTTAATCCCAAGCGTGGATAAATCTTCTGACTGGTATAAATTTTGGTGAACCAAAGCGATTGAATAAACCCGATCTTGCCCTTCCTTCATCAGTTTTTTAGCCTGTTCGTCTTTCATATTCCGTGCCTGTTTTTCAAACAAACCTGAAATGATTTGAAGATTATTTTTTACGCGGTGATGAATCTCTTGCAAAAGGCGCTCTTTGTCGTGCAAGGAAGTTTCAAGTAATGTTTTTTGATGTGCTATAATTAAATTATCATTTTTAATTCTCCGAATAAACAAATAACCCAATAAAATAACGACAATCAATGTAGTTACTGCCAAGTTTTTTAATAAGCCTTCATGCCGGCTATTCTTTTGTACTGACTCAATTTGATTTTGATAGCGTTCTGCATCCACCCGCATTTCAATTTGCCAAAGTTTGCGTTTATCGTTTTGTTTGGCCAAGCTATCCTCCATTTTATTTGCCAATTTCAAGTATTTGAAGGCATTTTTATAATCATTTTTCAATTCGTAATACTCCACATTATTGTAATAAAAGGGAAGGGTTTTAAAGTAGTTTCCGGGATCTTCAAACCGGATATGAGGTTGCAAATAAATTGCTCTTTCTAAATCTGCCTGGGCTTCTTCTAATTTTTTTAATCTAATTTTCAATTTTATGATTACTTGTAAAGCATCATATTCTGCTATGACTTGGGTGGTATTGTTCAAATCATCAAAGGACTTGTATAAGGAATACCCACGATTGGCATAAAAAGAGGCACGTGCTAAATTGTTTAATTCCATGTAGTAAGAAGCAATATCCAAAGAAGACAATCCCTGCCAATAAAGACTACGCCATTCCTTAACGTCTTGTGTTGGATTGACTTTGTAATTGACTTCATAAATAAGTCCGGCATAATGAATCGCACTTGAATATTCTTTCGATATCGCATATATCGCTTGGATAAGGTTAAGCGTAAGTGTATAAAAAATACTATGTATATTTTCGTTATACTTGATTGACAATTTCAAGCTTTCTAAAGATTTTTCATAATCGCCTAAGGTGTAAAATGTTCTCCCCATGCTATAAAGCATCCAATCAAGGTCGTAATAGTAGAATTTTTCAAACCCAAGAGACCTCATCATAGACAAATATTTCAAGTACGAAGAGTATAGTTCTTGTTCAGACAGTTTATTGGTATTGAATTTATGCAATTCGAGTGAGAAATTAGCTGCAATATATTCAACCATATACTCATTACTTCCTTGGCTTAGCTCTATTATTTTATGTAAACTTTCAATGATTTCATCTGATTTATATTGATAACCATTCCCAACTTTACCTCTAAGATAGTGCCAATACATCATCAATGAAATATTGTTCTCGCGTTTAATTTCCTGATGAATTAGTTCATAAGTTTTTTTATTATAACTTAGATAATTTTTAAGAAAACTCTTTTTTTCAGGTATCGTTTTTAACTTTTTATAATCCAAATAATTCACTGTAATAGATATAGTATTATCCTGTGCCATTATATTTGAACAGATCGCAATCACAAAAAAGAGGGCAGTAATAACCCTTAGATTAAATATTGTTGTTTTCATACGATCTGGGGAATAAGCGTAAAATAAAACACAAAAGGGGTGCTCCGAATTTGAAGCAGCCCCTACTTTTTATCCATTGATTTGAAGGCTTATTTGGGAAGAATGGTTCCATCTGCCTCAATCTTAGGCATCGTAGAAGGAAAGTCTAATTTTGACAACCGACGTAAGGTTGAGATTGCTGAATTGGACTTGTCTTTTATTAGCACCCCACGCCCAGCAAGTACATATGGGTGGATTTTCCCGGCCATAAATTTTCCATCGGCATCTATTTTCATCTCCAGCACCATGGTTTCTGCCGTTGCTCCAGCCAGTTGAAACCATCCATAGGTTGCGAAATTGCCCAATGAGTAGGCGATCAATCGGTCATTATACATTTCCATTCCACGTAAAACATGCGGGCCGTGGCCGAGTACCAAGTCTGCTCCAGCATCAATTACGGTTTTAGCAAAGAGTGGGAGGTTTCCTCTTGCTTCGCCATAAAAGAGTTCGGTACGATTTGGAACGCGGGTATTTCCGGAACCTTCAGCACCACCATGAAAGGAAACCACGATCAAATCTGCTTTTTTATCGGCTTCCAAAACCAACTGCCGTGCCGCATCCAATTCATTCACATTGGGTGCGACATTGTTGTGAGCAAAGCCAAGAAAAGCGATTTTTTTTCCTTGGGTCGTAAGATACGTTGTCGCAAACGCCTGACGGTCACCGCCAGCGTGTTTTATCCCTACTTCCTCTAATGTTTTTCGAGTGCTCAAACGTCCCGCTTCACCGAAATCATTTGCATGGTTATTGGCAACACTTAAAACGTCTAATCCAGCACGTTTTAAATGTTTTCCGTAGCGGGTGGGCATTTTAAACGCAAAACAATTACCACTATTTCCACATTTACTGGAAACGCCTTTGTCTATAAGAGGCCCTTCTAAGTTTGCAAAAGCAATATCTGCTGCCTGAAAAAGTGGGGCTACCGGATCCAATAGATTTGCCCCGTCGTTTGGTGGCATTCGGGTTTCGTTGGGAAAGGTAGAACCCAGCATGATGTCGCCAGCAGCGGCGATGGTAATAGGCTCAGTATTCTTGGGAATGATCGGCCTCGTATCCGAAGAGTCTTTTTTTTCTTCGGAACTGGGTTTTGTCGTTTCTGCACATCCTGATAAAATCATTACAAAAACCAAAATCCAAACAACCCGACCAACTGTAAACTGTATCATGTTTTGCGCAAAAAAATGAAAAGGGCGGTTGTGGCCAAGCACATCCTGAAAGAAAACCAGAATTGAGCTTAGTATATACCTTAATTTATGAAATTACAGCTTTTACCCTTCCGTTGCAAACCGAGAATGCCAATACCAATACCTTATTGTGGTGGCGCAATGCCGTGCATTACATGTGTTCATTAAAACTCACATTGGCTACAAATGGAATTTCTTTATTCCCATTGTTTATAAATTCGATCACCTGATCACCCGATTGGCTTGCGTGTTCACCACAAGGGCCATTTTCTGCAATATCGCGCACTTTACCACCAACTTTTATGGTGACTTTTTCACCTAATTCCGTATTGGGCATAATGCAAGTCATAAATCCTTTTTCCACCCGTGCCACATAACTTTTGGTTTCACGAGCTTCGAGGATGATGTTCAAGTCGGTATCTGATGCACCTTTTTTCAAGGTTATACGCTCGACTTCCTTGCCGCCTGTGGTTTCTTCCGATTCAAGTTCCTCCGAAGTCGGGGTGTTGGCTGTGTTCTTGGTGGGAGCCTCTTCTTTTGGAAATGTTGTATTAGTAGCAGCACTTTCGGTTGTAGAAGTTGTATTAGTAGCAGTACTTTCGGTGGTTTTTGTCGGGTTGGACGTATTTTTGTTACAGCCTATGGCCACAGAGAAGACCATAAAGAGTGCAATTGTTTTTTTGGAGAGGTGCATCGGTTTTTAGAATTAAATTTATGATGTAAATAAAATAAGAATTGGCGATTCATCATAAAATACCTGTATAAAAAATCGCCAAACGCTTTATGGAAACCGATCAACGCCTAATTGATGTCTAAATACAAGGTCATTGTAATGGCTTTTCTGGAGGTATTTTTCACCTTCAGTTTGTGGTTGCCTGTATCTTGAATTTCATACTCATTGTGTTCTTCTGGGCCGCCGCTCCAGGTTACATCGGTGGTACGAGGCGGAACTAAGGAGGCAACAATATCACTGCCTTTAAAATCATATCCGATTGTAAAGCCCATTGTTTGTCCTGTTTTAGCACCAATGACAAAGGTAATTGAGCCATTGGCTGGAATCGTCCTCGTCAACATTGCATCCGAAGCACCTCTTGCAAATTTAACGGTTTCGGTTTTGTCCTTTTGTGCAAATGCAAAGCCAGCAAATATGAACATGATGGCTAAGAAAGATGAAATTTTTTTCATGATGTTTTTTATTTGTAGATGTAGGTTTTGTTATTTCTTTTTGCCTCAATAATGTTTGCCATTTCCAGCAAAAAAGTTGATGCGAAATGTCTTTTTGCTATTGGATGTATTTTGGACCCGAATCAAGTATTTTCCGGTTTCATTCGCCAAGACCCGCAATCCACCCGGTTCCTCTTCATGATCTGAAGCCAAACTTGGATTTTGCAAGGTGATGGCTACACTTTCCGAGGTACTACCTTGCGCACCAACGATGATGGCTTGGCCCCCACGTACTTCAATTGAATAGGTTTTGGAGGTATTTGCCGCTAAGGTTACGACCACCAATTTTTCGCTTTTACCTTTGGCAAATTTGACCACTTCTTGGGCGTGGACTTGCGTTCCTATGAGGGTACTTGCCCAAAACAAGAACAGGAAAAAGAGTTTTTTCATGTGCATAAAATGGTAGTTAATAGTGTGAGAGAAATAATTTGGATTAATGATCTGGATCACCGTATTGGTCGGCCTCCCCTTCTTTCCACGTTCCAGTAGCAGAGATAGGAAGTGGGGTTACTTGTTGCCAAGGCTTTTCCATTTTTTGCGAACGGGTAAATTTTTTTGTAGGACTAAGGGTGTAATCATTTACCGTTTCTATTAGTTCATTTGGGTTATTGTTATACTCAATAAAGTGGGTTTTTTGAACTTTGCCATCTTTACCTTTGAGGGTATGGAGGACATTGTGGCCATATTCACTTTGTGACGTTTCAACAACCATTGTGGCGTCATCTTTGGTGTATGTAACGGACTCCATCACGGTATCCCCTTCATTGTCCATAATTTGGGGTGCTGTGGCTGTCCATGTAGCAAGGTCGTAACGTCCAAAGTGTTCAAAATTAATTTGGGGACTATTAAAAGGAGGGGGGGTGTTTTCCGGATCACTTGCCTCCTTTTTATCGGTGTTTTCTGGTACTGGTGCCGGATTATTCTCCTTATTTCCACAAGCAGAAAACAAAAAACTTCCCAATGCTAAAATCCAAACAAATTTGGATGTAGGGTAAGAACTAAATTTCATCGTTTTAAATAATTTATTGCGTTTTAGCAATCAAAAAGTAGATATTGGTGCATCTATTTTCCGAGTTTATGCAGTCAACGTTGAATGTGGAATTATGATAATTTGTAATTTGATGTTTATAAAAGCTATTGCAACCATGATGCACATCGCAAGTACTTTGGGACGAAAACAAAGTATGGAGGGACGAAAGAACAGCACGTATTTTATCGTTTCTGCTCATCCCTTGAAAAGCCCATTTCGTCCCAACAAACTTGATTATAATGAGCTTTATAAGTATTATGTGTTTAAAAATATAAAAAAGGCAATCTTAAAAAATGTTTCTCCATGAGATAAAGCAGCTAAAATTTAGGCTATAAATGACGATGAACCAAAAAAAACGTATCCTTATTGTAGAAGACGAGTTCATTACTTTAGATATGCTAAGGGATGTTCTGGAATCTGCTGGATATGAAATCTCAGGGGACGCCATGCGTGCTGAAGAAGCAATAGAAATTCTTGAACGTTTCGAGACCGATATTGCCGTATTGGATATAAACCTCAAAGGGGGGAAAAATGGTATTTGGCTTGCTGAACAAATCCGAAAACACTATCATATACCCTTTATCTTCCTAACAGCCAATAGTGATAGTACAACCGTAGAGCGAGCTTCTAACACCAATCCTTACGGCTACCTTGTAAAACCATTTACAAAGGCAGATGTTTTTACCGCCATCGAAGTTGCCCTAAAAAACCATCAGAAAGAGGTTAACCCCTTAGAAATTACAGCATACGATAAATCCATTCATGGTACATTGTTAATCAGTCAGCACTTTTTTATAAAAGACAACACCTCTTATAAAAAGATAAAGATTTCCGATATTACATACATTCAGTCTTTTAAAAATTATTTAGAACTATATCTTACAAGTGGCAGAATTTTGGTGCGTACAACCCTGCAAAAAATGCTTGAAATGTTGCCTTCGGAGTCTTTTAAACAGGTTCACCGTTCTTTTATTGTTAACATCCGCTTTGTGGAAGAAATCAACCCCAACAGCATTTCTATAGGCGAACACCACATTCCCATCAGCAAAAGTTATCGGGAAGCGTTTATTGAGCAATTTAAATTCTTCGAGTAAGGTTTGGCCCCAATATTATGGACGTAGATGAAGCAATTTATATTGCCACATTGCTTGGTTTGTGGAGAGGCGAATCAGGTAGATGCCAGGCGGAAGACGATCAGTTGGTGTCCAAAGGTGTTCATGCGTTCCTGCAGGAAATTGACCCTCAAGCAGGTTTTGCAGATGCCTCCCCGTAAGGTCATAAACCGAAATCTGCACAGGACTTCCGTTATCAAGGCTAAATCTGATGGTTGTAGCACCAGATGTCGGATTTGGAAAAGCAAAAAAAGTATTGGAAATGCTGTTTTGGGGTTTTTCCTTGTGGGTGTTTACCAAAACATCTGGCGATTTCCTGCGGTTAATCATGACCATTGCTTCACCAGCAACAAGCGTACTTTCAGATGCTTCACCTTTTTCTAAGCGAATAACAGTACGTTCTCCTTTTTCTAAAAACACGGTTCCAATTTTTTGCCAACCTTTTACGCCAAAATCGGTTTGGTCAAACGCTTTCACCACCTGCTCATGTGCGCCTTTAAGGCTAAAAAGGGCTTTTCTGCTTTGGTTCGTCTGGGGTGTTTGATGGACAAAAACATCGAACCATGCCGTAAATGGGATTCTGAAGATGTAATCAAGTTGCGCATTCGTGGAAATGGAGCCAAAAAGGGCCTTGTTTTTGTACCCTGTCGTGGTTAATGGTTGCCAATTTCCGCTCAGGGGTTTTAGGGGTTCAGGGAAGGTGGCTGGAGGGCGGAACACCACTCCGCCCCTTGCTGGAACGAGTGCGGGTTTGTTGTAAGCGGTTTTTTGGAGCAAATTTCCAAGAAGATTGTTTTGTGCCCGTAGCCCTTCGTAAAAGAAAAATACTTCTCCTTGAACTCCTCTTGCCCGATTTGCTTCGATGGTTTTCGTGAGAAATTCTGTGGATATTAGATATGAGCCTACCTTCATAAGGACACCTGCATAATATCCATTGGGTGCATCTGGGTAATGTGGTAGCGAAAGATTAAGTTCCTTCACATAGTCTGTTATATTGTATCGGTAGAGTTGGGGAATGATCTCATCAACGATGCCATTTTTCATCCAAGTTGCGGAGTCTTGGAGGTACTCCATATATGACCACGGAAATAAACTGGGGCTTGCCGCAACCGTGAGGTAAGCACCGTGCTTTTTGACCGCCACACGCACACGCTGGAACCAATCGTTCAGTTTATCGGCACGCCAACGTAACCACGTCGGGTCTTTTGGATCATCCGGAGGACTATTTCCGCCGTGTTCTTTCTGGTACAATGAGACGGTAAAAGGCTCGTAACCACCTTCATAGGGCATCGCGGGAATACGATCGGAGTACTCTACACCCTCTACATCATAAGTAGAAACGATTTCTTCCGTCATTTCAAGCAATAAGTTTTGCGGCCCCGAATGAATGTTGCTCATCCAATCGAAGCCATTTTTTACCACCAATTTGCCACTTTTGTCATGCAAGGCCCAGTCTGGGTATTTTTGCAAAATATGTCCGCCATTTTGTGTATATGAAGTAGAAAATCCCATCTCGAACCAAGGCAAAACCTCCATCCCATTGCGATGCGCTTCAATGATAATGCGTTCCAAAACATCGCGGCCTTCAAATCGTGGGTGGATTTTGGTGCCAAAATACTTTTCAAAAACAGCACTTGGGTAGAGTGGGTAATCTCCATTGGCACTATTGGCGTTCCACACAACGGGTACAACGGTATTGACACCAATTGAAGCTAAATAATCCATAGCTTCGGCAATTCGATCATCGTCAAACATTACCTGACTGTCCACATTTGTGATCTTTACGGCACGTAATTCACTCTGCAGTTGCGCCAGAGCGATTCCGTTCCCCAAAAACAGGAGTAGCAAGCACCCAATAAAGGTGTGTTGGAAAATTTTACGTGCTTTTATCATACGAAAAAGGTGTATTTCGGGGTAATGAAACGATCATCATAATGAAGGCTCAAATTTTACACAGCCAACAAGATAATAGAACTACACGGGCTTGCTCATCGTAACAATTTACAACAAATCAGGGTCATGCACCTACCAACATGCACTTTAAACCAAAAGCGCCCCCCAACCTACCGAGGTTTTAAAAAACCAAAGAGATTGCGTAAGAGAAAGGAAATAGACCAATTTGAAGCCACATATTTCTTCAACAGCAACATTGGCTACCTAAGACCTCACGTTTATTTATTGCTTAAATAATAAGCATAGAAACTTTTATTCGTCCCTTGAAAAGCCGACTTCGTCCCAAAGGCTTTGACATATTCCCCGTCTTACGATAGTTTGAGAACTTCGAGGGATATATTCCACCTTATAAAAGGCTGTTTTGTTCAAAAATACAGGACAACTCCAGAATGCCCTACTCTTAATAGCCTGTGAACGCAACATCTTTTATAAACAATGACCTAAGAACAATGAAACCCATTCTCTTGGGCGCCATTTTTGGCTTGGCGCTATTGAGTACAGCGGTATTGTCTGCGCAAACCGCCTCAAACAATTCTCCGGACGTCAAAAAACAACCAGCTTTAGTGCGACTTTCTGGCTCCTTAAGGTTGATGGGCGATTTTTTTCAGACAACACGTCAGCGCCAAACAACACCAGATTTAAAAGGTAGGATACATTCAGATTTGGCCCTCCATCTGGGGAAAGTACAACTCCAGACGAATATTTTATACTCCAGCGAGCAGAACCGATTTCAGGAGTCGCTGAATCAATTAGGGCTTAGAGGGCGATGGCGTGGCTTGTCGTTTTCGGTTGGAGACCACTATCCCATGCTCTCTACCTTTAGCTTAAATGGTATAAAGGTACAAGGTGCTTCTGCACAAATAGATTTGGGCGGCTTGTTCATTTCTGGAAGTTGGGGGAACAATGGTATTGGCAAACAGAAGGATTTGGCAGATTTAGGAAAATATGTGGCTTATACACAACAAATACGGGCAGTACGGCTTGGTATCGGCAAGCCAGACGGTAACCATTTGCACGTGGTTGTTTTTTCGGCGAACGATGATTCGACCTCAATAACGGGACGATTTCAAGGCGTAAAGCCACAACAAAACATTAGCCTCTCTACGTCATCCGCTATAAAATTGTTTAAAGGCGCTGTACAGTTAAATGGTGAGGCAACGGGTACTGCATTTAATCCCAATCAATTTGGATCTAAAGTTGAAGTGTCCACATTTGCCCAGGAGCAAGGCGTTCCGGAAAAGGTGGTGAGCGCACTCACTAAGTTTTTTTCGCCGACTGTGGGTACAGAACTCGGTTATGCACTCAAAGGTGACGCCCGAATACAACTGCCAGTGGTCGGACTTAATGGGTCGGCACGTTATCTTGCGCCCGGTTTTACAGCACTTGGCGCACCCGGCATGGTTTCGGATGTTTTTGATTGGTCGGGTGGTGCGAATATCATGTTGGGCAAAGGCAAATTTATCGCTAGTGGTTCTTATGGTCTTAACCGTAATAACTTGTCCGCTCTTTTACTAAGTACAATTCGGCGTGAAGTCCTATCTGCAAATATCCAGATACAACCCATTGCCTCCGTCGCTATTGTAGGTGGTTACCAGCGGATGGTCAGCACTTCTCAGAGTGATGTACAGGCCAGTTATTCACAGATGTTTACAAGTTGGAACCTCAGCCCAACCTTTAGTCTAACGCGTCCCAGCGGAAATCTACACAGCCTGTCACTTAATTTTATTTTGAATGACTTTGGTGCGCCCACCTTGGCCCAACAAGGTTCTTCTAACTTTCGGAATATGGGCGGCATGGCTTCGGTGAACAGTTCCTTGGGTAAGGGGCTAACCTTATTGGCTTCGGGAACCTACATGAAGGATTCTTCTGCTTTTTCTGATGGCATTACACAAGGGGTACAGCTTGGCCTTAATAAGCCTTTGATGCATAAAAAACTCCGCATAAGCCTTCTTGGCAGTTACGACCTTAGCCGTTTTGAGCTTTCTGATGCTACGCCTTCAACAGAGACCGTTAGGTACGCGGCACGCCTCAACACCACTTGGAAAATCACCCCAAAAGATGTCTTGCAATTTGGCACAACCGCCTCGTTGATACAAGCTGATCCACAAGTTGCTCGTATCCGAGAAATGCGGGGTAATGCCGCCTATATCCGAACTTTCTGACATCCCCAATTGTTGTCTGATATGCGTAAACTCTTTGCTTTTCTAACCTTTTGGTTATTGGCTTTTAATGCTGTGCAAGCACAGTGGTCATTAACCCTCTCCGGTATCCCATATGTGGCTCCGCCAAACCTGACGCGAGACATGATAGATGGATACCGCATGACCGGACGGGTCAACTTGGTGTATGGGCAAACAACGCCAGCAACTGTCCAATTCCACTTGGCAGTTTATACCAATTACACCAAACTTTCTCCGGTCAATGGTGCTGCACCCGGTTTAGGGTCAGTTCTTTCTACCATCCAAACACAGACCGGAAGTTCTGTAAACAAACTCATTGGACTTGCCAGTTCCGACCCAGTAACCCTTACTGGGCCACTCAACTCCAGTCAGACGTTTGAGACATTTTGGGAAACATATAACTTCAGTGCTTCTTATACCCCTGATTTGGATTCCAAACTCTCCTCCGGCCAGATTATGGAAGGTACCCATGCGGTGTATATGTGGGTTACAGAAGGTGGAGGCGCACCTTTAGCCTACGACGGTAGAATCTACACCGTAAGTTCTCCTTCTGCGCCAAGGCTATTATATCCTACGGATGGACAAACTTTGGCCTCTAAAACCACGCCCGATTTTCGTTGGGCACCGGTTTCTGCATCCTACCCCATTTCCTCGGTCTTTTACCGCCTCCGAATAGTTGAAGTTCTCACAGGACAATCTGCAGTTGTGGCCATGCGGTCTAATGCAGTTTATTATGAAGCTACCACTCGCAATTTAACCCAGCATCGGTATGACCTCACCCAACCAGAATTATTGCCAAGCCGTACTTATGCTTGGCAAGTTGCATCCGTTGATGCCGAAGGAGAACCACTCTCGTCCACGTATGAAAGTGAGGTTTTTTCTTTTATCACACCCGAGGACGGCGTCTCGGTTCCACCCATAATTCCAGATCCGCCACCTGTAAAAGCGAGTATTACGCTAAATAATGCCTTACCAACGGCTTTTAATCAAATTGCGGCCACGCCTTTGGGCAATAACTTTGGGGCAAAAGTCAGTCCTTTGGCCGCATGGACGGATTTAACGTTACAGATTATCCGCATTACTGACCCTGATTTTGATGCTCAACGCCTCCGCAATCCAGATACTTTTGAAAGCTATTGGTTTGAAGGAAACAAAGCGGGGACTGGTTCGAATAGCCCATACCGTATTGAGGTTTTGGAGCAAACCCTAAGCTATAACAGCCAAGGCAACTTGATTTGGGGCAATTTCAATTTGCCTAAAATGGACGTCCCTTCCTATGTCGTCTTTCGCTATACGGGCAAAAATGGCCTACATGTCTCGGATGATTTCGAGGGCCAGAACCCATTCATCACGTCCGAAATTGGACTGGCGTATATACCAAGTGCCAACATACAAAGCATTCAGCCAAAGATTGAGGTAATCCGTCCAACAACAGGAATAACCCTTCAAACAGAAGCAATGCAAAGCCTACTCTTTGAAGGCAAATTTAGCCCCAAAAGCATCAATACTGCACAAGGCGAATGGCGCAATGCCAAGCTACAATTGGTGGCGATTACCTCGCCAGCAACCAATGGGGCAAGCATAAACAGCACGTCCGCATTTAATGATTTAGTGGCGCAGGCAACCAACAATGCAACCGGAATTCATTTACTCGAAACCCCCATTACCTTTGACGAGAACGGAACCGCCAGTATTCCAGAAATACCTTTACCTGAAGCTGGACAAAATTACTGGGTTGTTTACCGTTTTATAGGTGAATTTGTACATGGGGAAGACTTTTTGACCATTCCCTCTAGAATCGGACAAATCGAGATACAAAAAACGCAACGAAGTCTTAGCTTGGCTGTGGAAGGCTTCTCTGCACGGGGCACACTTCGCCGGAAAACACAAGCCTTTAGTTTCAAAGCCACACCAGCCAGTTTATTAACCGAAAACTACTTGGCACAAAGCAGCCTAAGTTTGGTCGGATGGTACAAAGAAGTTCAAGGTACAGACAGCACTGCAACTGCACGGCGACGCGCCTTTAATGAGATAAGCAGCTTATTTGGTGGGCGAACCACCAATCCACAACTTCCCAACGGTTATACGGAATGGGTACAACACCTTACTGATCCTAACAGTGGCATTGGAACGCTATCCCTGCCTTTTGACGTCGAAAAAGCATTGGTTGTGTATCGGCTAGCTTGGCATGTTGGGCTTGAAACCCTTTATTCTGCTCCTATATATCTGTATTACGATGGTAGCTTATCTTATCTCGCCCCAGAAATTGTTTTAGACGATAATCCTGCTAGTGACCCAGTTGAGGTGAATGCAAGTAACGCGTTTACAACACTTTCTGGTTCCTTAACCCCGTTCAAGGCCAGCAACAATGATAGCCAAAAAGGGATATGGAAAAACCTACAAGTCGAGGTACTCCAGATCACCGATGCCAAGATAAATCCCCAAACCCTAAGCGAGAACACTGAATTTGACCGTTATTTGGCTCAAGGTCAAAACAATAACCATCCAACCCTAAAGACGATCATTTTGCCTTTAGCTGCGCCCAACAGCAACCGTTTTTCAGGATCAGGCAGTTTCACCATGAATGCTACATCCGACTATCAGGTCGCCATTCGCGTAACGGCAACGTTTGAAGTAGAAGTGGACGGTGTTCTGAGAAGTGAGAAGGTATATACGCCTATACAATGGCGGAATGTGAACGTAAAAGCGCCCCTTACGCTGGTGGTCGAGGGACATAAGCAAGGCGCAGAAATCAACGACCATTATCAAAACTTCACCTACGAAGGAGAGGGGCTGTCTAATCCAAACTTTGAAGGATGGTACAAAATCCTAACACCTGAAGAAAACACAGAAACCGCAAAGCAAACCCTAATCAATGGGTTAATAACGGCTTTAGATGCTAAACCTGCACAGCCTATATTACCGTCAGGATTTACTCGTTGGGCGTTGGAGAGTTTTCAAGTCTTTTCGGATCGTACGGTGATGGGTGGAACGGTCACCTTGCCTAATGCGGTTTTAAAAGAAAATGCAATTTTGGTTTATCGCATTAAAGCGCTTCAACAAAGTACGGTCTATTCAAACCCGATTGTACTTTCACACAAACCCGTAAATGCCCGCATTGAGGTTCTTTCTCCAAACCCGGCGATCTTGCTCCCCTTGAACGGTGGTGCCAAGGTAAGTTTTAAAGGAAAATTAGACCCAAGCACGGAGGGGGCTTGGCAAAATGCAAACTTGGTCTATTCAAAAATTTATGACAAAAACCTAAAACCGACAGAGATTAATACCCAAGATGATGCTGAGCGCATTTTCGGGTTAGCTTCTGATGGTAGTTTGCGTTTTCCGAAAAGACCAGATATCCAAAACATCGCCTTGTCTCCGAATGCCACTGGCGAGTTACAGGTCTCCGATGAAACCTTTCCAGACATTGGGCAAGACTATTGGGTGATGTACCAATTTTATGGAGACTTTTCAAAAGGTTCAGCACCCGCGACTACTTTTTTTTCGCCGATTGGCAAGATTCAAATAAAGTCTAAAGGCTTTTTCAACCTAAATGTATTAGGCTATGCGCCGCGTTTGAAAACTTCTGCCAATACGTTAACCTATACCTTTGATTATAACTTGGGTAGTTTAGGAGCAGAAAACTTTACCTTCCAATTAGAAGGTTTTTACAAAGAACTGCTTGCTCCCAATGAAACCACAGCGGAAAACAAAACCACACTTTTCAACCAATTAACGACCGCGTTTGAAAACCAAACCACACCTACTGGATTTCAGACTTGGACCGAAGACTTGTCCAATCCCGCTGGAAAAACTGGACAAATGAAGTTGCCCAGTGAGTGGTTAGAAAATGCCTTAGTCGGCTTTAGGCTCAAAGCCACAAGTGGATACTATACGTTTTATACCGAACCAGCCATTTTTGAATATCAACCTAAAGAACTCAAACCCCGGCTTAGCGTCACAGAGCCTATAAGTATGGGGATGCAAACCGCTACTGCCGGACCTGACTTCGTAAAGTTTACGGTCAAGCCAGAACCCGTTTTCCCTAATGAACAAGCAGATCTCAAAGGAAAATGGGAAAGCATAACTTTAGAAGTGGTGACTGTCTATGACCAAACCCTTCCCAGCAATACCATTAAATCCCAAGCCGATTTCGAGGCGTATTTAGCAAAAGGGAAAGGGTGGGGAGCATTTGACAAACAAGTTCTGGCGTATGAAGAAATCCGCACACCAAGTCAGTATGCAGATTTTATGGAAAACGCCACCTTAAGTTATCCTGCGTATAAATTTGCCCGCTTAGGAACTGATTATTGGGTAGTACTACGTTTTAAAGGGGTTTTTGTTAAAAACATCAATGGTCTGCCACAACAAAGTACATGGTATTCAGATTTGGTGCATTACGAAGTGAAAGAACCCGAAAATCCACCTAATAAGCCAGGGATAAACCTAAAATATCCTTCGGCCAAACCTGTAACCAAAGCCTCCGAAGAACCATTGGGTGACCATTTTGCGGCAAAGGTTAATCCCCTCACCGGTTGGAGCCAAATCCAAATGGAGGTCATATATTTGACGGATAAAAGCGTAAGCCCAAGCTCGCTCTTGGACTTAACCTATTTCCAGTCGTATTTCTACCGCACAAATCAATCTGCAATCCTCAATGTTTCAAAAGATGCACAAGGCAACATCACATACTCAAACTTGGAGTTGCCAAATTTAGGAACCGATTATTATGCTATTTATCGGTATGTTGGACGTGGGAACGTACCATGTTGTTCGGACATTGGCATTGTATATGTACCAAAATCCACGCCTAAACTTAAACCGGTTGCTTCGCTCACCAGTCATGGCAACGGCATAAATAACAGAACGTCTGGTACAAATGAATCGTTTACGGGGCAAATCACCCCTTATTTACAAGGCAATACCGATAAGACCAAAGGAATTTGGCAAAATGTGAAGTTCCAGATGGTGACCTCTAAAAACTCTGACGCCCTCTTGGGTGAATTGACCCAAACCAAAAAAGGAGTCGCATTTTATCAAGGAGCCTTTACCAAACTCGTCAACACGGCCGCAGATACGAAGTCGGGTTTAATTCTCATAGAGGTTGACGTCAATCCAGATGCCACAGGCGGACTTTCCATCTCGCAATTCATGACCGAGCATGGTTATCAATATTCAGCCGTTGCCCGCTTTATTGGAACCTTCATCTCAGAGCGTGATGGTGAAGTCACCGAGCAAACCATTGCTACCACCCACACTGTATTTGATATTGCCACCAATGCCCGTCTTGGTATTTCGGTAGAAGGCTATACCCCCAATATGGTATTAGGCCAAAAAAACCAAGATTTCGAGATTAACTCGGTGGTATTAAATGAATTAAACAATGTACAAATACATATAGCTTATTACCCCATGCCCGATAATGCCACGATGAGCATGTCGGTTGAACTTCGGGACTTAAAGTCGGCGGTTGAGGGCGTTGTGTATGGCAACGCGGCATTACCTACGCGATACAAAACATGGACACAGCCCATTGTGGACTTTAAATCTGGAAAGGGTCGTATGGCATTTAGCGACTCTACTGTTTTCCGTGCAGCGTTTGCATATTGGGTTTCTGCAGACTTCAATGAAGTAAGTTTTAAGAGCAATCCCGTCTTTTTGGATTTGACGATTCCCCGTCCGGAACCAAAATATAATGTGGCACAAATCCAACCTAAAACAGACGAAATAAAAACTGTAGATGCGGGTAGTGTACAAACCTTCCGCATTAAAACCTCCCCTTGGGATGTTTATAACGACCAAAAAACAACGGACAGATGGGATCGGGTAAGTATGCAGGTGGTCTATGTCTGGGATGATTACCCTACCAATGTCGTAACGACCCAAGAAGAGTTCAATAAACTCTTTAATGAAAAAGAAATCCGAGGCACTTCCCTGACTAAAATGCGCACGGAGGAAGTCAATGCACGATGGTTGTTAAATGGTGAATTAGAAGTCCCTTCGTATGCGTTCCAAGAAATTGGACGCGACTACTGGGTGGTGATTCGTTTTAGAGGGGTCTATCTTAAAGGGAGTAATGCCTTTGGAACGGGCAACCAAAATGAAGTCTTTAGCAAGCCAGTACATTTCAAAATCAAAACCAAGGCTACGTTTTCTGCGAGTATGAAGAACTACAAAAAGCGGATGGCGATTAATAAACGGGAACAGGTTTTTGAGTTTGAGGCAGATCCACCGAACCTCTTAAAAAATGTGGAATTGATTGGCTTGTATAAAAATTTGGCTCCAGAAGATACCAGCCAAACGGATGTCCTTACCGCGTTTCGCAAAATGGACGATGCCTTTGATGAAATGGAAGAAGATGCGGACGAATCGCCGGACGGCTATCAATACTGGCAACAAACCATTCCCAACCTTGCCCTCAAGTCGGGAACCTTGAACTTTCCCGACGAAACAACCGAACGGGCCGTTATTGGCTTTGTATTAAGGGGCAATGTAAATGGCGCGGAAATCTATACGGAACCTTTACTTTTGGATTACAACCTCCCTTCACCAAGTAACCGAATCTTTACCGTCAAAACGAAAGTAGAAGTAAAAGATGCCCAAAATGTCGTTATCGCAAGCCCTGAATGGGATCAGATCAAACCGGAACTTCGCCTTAAAATTGGTCGGCAGACCAAAACCTTTAAGCCAAATTCTTTTAAGGACGGTAATTTGGTTTTTGCTTTCAAACTGCCTATTGAAGCACAACCAACCAATAAAGGTGCGACGCCATTGCCCTTTACCTTAGAAATAGATGGAGACGTCAACTACACGTCCGTAGAAGAGACCGGAACCTTAAGCAAGCGAAATGCAGATGTGCCAACCATCACGATCCAAGGAAGGAAGGCGGGTGAATACACGGTAGCAGGACTCGTTAAAGACTCCGACAGCGACCCCGTGCCGAATGTAGCGTTAAAAATTGCGGTGGATGGACTCAGTACGCCGCCTGCGGATGTAAAAACAGATGCGACGGGCAAGTTTAAGTTTACGGTTAAACTTCCAACGGCAAAAGTTCCAACAACCAGCAATTCGATTAACTTCACCATATTACCCGTTCTAACCACCACACAAAAGTTGCTCTATAAGCCAAGCAGTCAAAACGGGGCGTTGGACGGTCGAGACCAAACCAAGCTCTTAATTAAACTTAAGTCCTTGAATGCGTCGGTGATTGCGGGGACATTGGTATCCAAAGGGGCAAAAAAGCCTGTTCGTATGGCGGAAGTAGCCGTCTATGAAGCAAAAAACCCCAAACACCGCATAAAAAAAGTGATGACAGATGAGGATGGCCGTTTCTTGGCGGTTGGATTATTAGAGGGCGAATATGTCTTAAAGCTTGAAAAAACAGGCTATAAAACCATTGAAAAATTCCCACTTAGTGGCGCTGTTAAAGTGGAAACGGGCAAAAAATCGGACCTAAAGGAAGTTCAAATGGAGCTAAAGCCTCTGACGGTTAAAGTTTCCGTGCGTCCGAAAAAAGGGCCTCTTACCCAAGAACAAACGAATGTATATGTAATCAAAAAAACCGACCTCAACCAATATCAAGAATGGCGGGAGACCAATCCTTTAGCGCGTTTTGAAACCAGTGGGGTTAAAGTGGTGCAACAAAAACGTGCCAAATTAGACAATAAACCCGTTTCCTTCACCTTCAATGATGTGGACATCGAGCGAACACAAGACTCCTACATCTTTATTTCGTCCACTTTAGACCTTAACGACGCTTTAGGAGAACAAACCACGCCGATGGACTCGGTCATCACCATTCGGCAAACAGCTTTTCCATCCATTTATCTAAAAGGAAAAGTCCTCAAACAAGGCAGTACCACCGGTTTGGCAGGTGTTCCCCTGAAACTCATCACAAAGCAAAATCCACCTAAAGTCTTTACGGCCAAAACGGATGAAAACGGCGCTTATACGTTCTGCTTGGGCGGTATGACGGCCATGGATTGTTCAGCTGCCATCCGAGATTATGGATTTACGGTTGCCGTGGTTATTGCACCTAAAGTACTAACCAGTAAAGACCCCGCTCCGCCCGATAAAGCCTTGTACTCGTGGGATTCCCCAGATGTGGACTTTCCCACCGATGTCCCAGACTTCAGCGTGGATGCCAAATGGATTTCAGGCGGTGCTAACCCCACTACACCTTTACCTCGCCCCAACAGTAATACGGTTTGGAGTTCAGAAGAACCAGAACTTGTAGGTAAAGTCACCATTAAGGTACGCTCTTCCGGCCAAGCCGTTGCTGGTGCAAGTGTTGCTTTTGGGGACAACGAGGCTGAAACCAATGACCAAGGCGAAGCCGTCTTTGAAAAAGTTGAAGAAGACTCCTACGATCTGACCGTAACGGCCCCCGATGGCGCAAACTACGCTATCCAGCCAACCTCGATTCGGGTGACTTATTCGAGCCGTAGCAATCCCGTTTTTGAGATCACGCAAGAAGCCCAAACGGGCATGGAGGTCTCTGGGCAGGTTGTGGACCAAGACAACAAGCCCGTTGCCAAGGCAAATGTATATGTAAAAGGAAATGCCCATATTGCCACCACCACCAAAGACGATGGAAGTTTTTCGCTTTCGGGCGTGGTGGGCGTGAAAGCGGGCGCTAAACTATTAGACCCTGTCTTGGTCGTGGATGGGGATGGTTATGGGCTAAATGAGCAAACCTTGACCTTTAAAGTTGGTGGGAGCCAATCGGATGTATTGTTCAAAGTGACCCGAGCCGAAATTACCGAAATTTACGGCTTCCGCGTCAAATATCGCACTGAAGACATCACCAAAACCACAAACGGTTGGACAATCAAAGCTGGTTCATTGATCAATATTCCGTCCAATGCGCGGGTAAAGTTTGACGATGAATTAGAACTTCCGTTCAATAACCTGAACCTCAATGCCCAAAAGCGGCCAAGTAGTGTGTTTTCTTTGTCCCTTAGCGAAGTAGCGTTAAAAGCCTTTGGATTTGAAGCCAAAATCTTTAATGATACCGGGCTGTTACTGGTTCAAGAAGACTCCAAAACCAAAAAAGGCTACATTAAAGGCAAAATCCAATTCAAAATGAAGGAAGCCTTCCAAGGACATACCTTCAGCTTTATGGTTTCAGAAGAGCCTTGGCCCGCACCTGCCAAATGTGATGACACAAGTTTGTGTATTACCGCTGGTGAAAATCTTTTGGGCGGTCCTTTAGAGTATGAAAAAGGCGAAGACTTCCAATTTGGCTCGGCTTCAGGACAAAAAGTAACCAAAAACCTTGCACCAAACGGTAAAAGCCACTTCCTCCAAGATGCTCCGATAAGCATTATTGGCACACGCATTGACGAAGACGGCGTCTCATACACTGGGCGATTTAAACTTCCCGAAGTCGAAACAGGGGTAAAAGTGGATTTAGAAGCCGCCTTCGCCGACTGGGGCTTCAATCCCAAAAAGCGTTCGATGAAGTTCCCCAATATTGACGATGCTGAGGCTTCCATCGAACACGAAGCCAGTGGGCGCTTCCTCCAACTGATGATTAGCAACTTAAAGCTCTACGACGATGGGTTCTACTTAGAGGAAGGTTCCGCTATCTTTAATACCACCGATTCCCGCAATAAACCTGCAACGGGCGATGTCACCGAAGGCTACGAGTTTACTTTCCGCGATTGTATGCTCCGAACGAAAGATTTTGCCTTCCGCGTGGGGGAATTAGAAATCCCGAACGACAAGGCACTCAAAGTAGGTGGTATGGCCCTCTCGATAGATCGGATTGGGTTTGGCTATGAAAAGGCATTTTACTTTAGAATGGGCGGCGGACTGACCTTGCCTAAAGTAAACAATGCTGTTGCCATCAATGAATTAGGCTATGATGGTCGAACCCAAAAGATTACGATGGATTTAGGGCTAACCCAACCCATCAATATTTATTCGATGAAATTGAGTGTGGATCGCCTCGATTTTAATTATTCGTTCTCTACCAAGGCGATGAAACTTGGCTTTGAGGGTGCGGTAAGTTTGGGTTCTGTGATGAGTTTAGGTGGTTCGATTGCCTTGGAACGGAAAAGTGGGAATTGGGACTTTGCTGTCGAAAAAATCACAGGTAAAGCCAGTCTTGGCCCTGTTGACGTTGAAGACATCACCATCACCCTTAAAGACGGTACAGTTGGTGGTGGATTTAAAGCAAGTGTGATGAAGAAGCTCGTCTTTGGCGCCTCGTTCATGTGGCAAAACGAACAAAACTTTGCCTTCTCGGGTACATTTGGAACCCCCATCCCATTTGGTGCTTGGACGTTTGAGCGAGCAACCCTTTCGGTTAGCCGAGCCTTTAGCACATGGAATGTGGGCATGACGGATGTTGCCTTTAGTTCTGGTGGCCGAAGCCTTACGGTGAAAGGTGGAATCAATGTCACCTTTGGTGGGGGCTCCACGGTGATTAAAGTCACGGGCGAGGTCTTGCTTTACCAAGAGTCCACCCAAGTTGGCAAGGCAGAGGTCGTCATAGATACTGAAGTTGGCATTACAGGCAGCGTAAAAATAACGGGCTTTAGCGATCCTTCCTTGCGCGAGATGGTGGCGTTTAAACGTGAACCGAATGTCTCCTTTGCGGTCATTTGGGGCGGTTCTGGGGATAAGTACTGGTACTTTGGCGGTGGCTTGGATGTTACATTAGCCAAGCTCATTGATGCATCAGCCTATATCTTTATTGGAGAAAATGCCGATGGTTTATTAAGCCAAGCTTCGTCCATTGCCGAAAAATTCCCTGCCCATCCGAAGGGTAAATTGAATGGTATTTATGCAGGTGGCGTGGTTGGTGCGAGCTTTAATGTATGGCCTATCTCGGCAGGGGGCGGTATTGGGCTATACTTTTTAGGGGATGTGAACGCCATTGCAGGAGGATTTTATTATTCCCTGTATGGTGGCGTGGATTTGCTCATTATTTCGGGCAAAATGGGCTTCACCCTCACAACCGAGATGAACAAAACCAAAGGGCAAGCCCTCTACATAAATGGCACGGCGAGTGCCTATGTACGGGCCTGTTTAAATCTCTTGTTTACCAAAATATGTAAAAGTATCAGTATTAGCGTTTATGCCCGTACAGAGAATGGAAGCATAAAATATGGTCTAAAATGGTAATAGACATGAAAACAAACCTGATGATCAAATACATGATGGCTTTGGGGCTATGGTGCATTACAATACTTGTGGCCCAAGCCCAAGATTTAAGCCAAGCCCAAGTTAAAGACCTTGCAGGATCTGGAATAATGCTGCGCGGACCAAGAGGTGTGGTACTCTGGTGGCAAGACGAGGTGCTTAGCCCTGCTTCACCAAAGGCTGCCGAGCGTTGGCAAGGATATATAGTGTACAGAAAAGGGGAAAACGACCCAAATTTCGTCCGAATTACCCCAACCCCCGTTTCTTTGCCGGTAAATGCACAAGCCCTCAAAACCATTGCAGGGCAAGGCAACTGGAAACGTTGGATGGCGTTTTTACAGGTGGACGATGACCTTGAAGTATGGAACTTAATCATGGAAAACAAGGAGGACAAAGTCGGTTTTTTACTCCTCTTGGATCCGTACTTACCGGAGGCTGTCGGGTTACGTTTTTGGGATTTGACTGCAAAACAAGGGGAGACCTATATGTACCGCGTGGTACGCATTTCGGCATCGGGCAATGAGTCACCTGCTGTACTAAGAGGAACTGTTTTAGCACCTTCCGTTACGCCCCCTCACCCCCCTCAAAACCTTAAAATCAACTACAGAAACGGTACTGTTCGCTTGGATTGGCAGCCTTCTCGCTCTGAACTCGCCTTGTACTACCATGTTTATCGAAGCGAAGAGCCTGAATATGGCTTTATCCGCATCAACCCCGATCCCATCATAATCTTGCGGGATGAAGATGGTAATGCCCTAACGAGTGGTTTTACAGATGCCCATCTTGAGACAGGAACAAGCTATTATTACCAAGTTCGTGCCACCGATGTTGCTGACAATCTAAGTAATCCTTCTGAAACCATGTCCGTGAACATACCGACCTACAAAATTCTAGCCGCTCCAGATAGTGTTGGCGCAAAGTCGGTACAAGAAGGCATCCTTCTTAAGTGGCGAATGGGCAATGATATGGGTGCCCCAGCCTTCCATATTATTCGTAAACCTTTGGCTAAAACAGCCCTTGAAGCCAGTATCCCAGGGCTTAATGATCATTTCGCCGAACGCGAACCCGTGCGTATTACCAAAAAACCACTCACTGGAGATGCCCGAAGCTATATAGACACCACGCCGATCCCCGGTATCCCATATGCGTATGGTATTGTAGCCTTAGCCGCCGAAGACAGCGACGATGCCATTGCACAATCCGAAATTGCGCAAGCCACATGGGTGGATAATCCGCCCGCCTTGCCCGTATCAGACCTAATCGCTGAACCTCATCCCGAAGGCATTGCGGTTTCTTGGTCGCCCATCCGTGACGCAACGGGCTATCTCATTTTTCGCTCCATCAAAAACGCTAATGAAGGTTTTGAACTGACCCAAAACCGCAGTTCTGACACCCTTTGGGTTGATAAATCAGATTTTATCAAGCCGGGTTACCCGATTTGGTATCGGATTGTAACGGTGGACGGGCGCGGCATCGAAGGCAAGCCTTCCATCGCCGTTGCAGGCATGAGCGGTAAAGCGATTCGCCCGGATAAACCGTCTTTTATTCATGCCACAAAAAAAACCGAAGGCGTAGAAGTGATGTGGGACCCACCTTTCACCCGTACCATGAGCAGCTTTATCCTGGAACGAAATACGGGGGAAGGCTTTATCGCCTTAAAAGAAGTTATGGCGGACTCGATGTACCTTTACTTAGATTTAGGGATGAAAGGAAAAGCTAAATACCGCGTGCTTGCTAAGTCTCCAGAGGGCATATTAAGCGAGCCTTCTGGTGAAATCGAAGTGGACAATACCCCCGCCCCACCATTTCTGAAAACCTATTCACCAAAAGATGTAAAGGCCTATAGCGAAAAAGGGAAAATTTTTGTTGTTTGGAAGCCCGATGGCGTTGTAGAATCTTTCCGCATTCTACGCTATTCAAGCAAAAACCCAACACCCGAAACAGTTGCACAATTAGTAGGCACTGCGATGGAGTACCAAGACACCAAAACACAAGCAGGCACCACTTATTATTACCAAGTAGAAGCCATAGGTCCGAATCTAAGTGTAAAAAGCAAACTGGTTTGGATACAAAGATAACTCCCTATGCTCATAAAACGATTTTATGGACTCTAAGTCATTGTTATTAAAAGAATTGCACTTTACAAATTAGTGTTTTTACGCCATTTGCATAACCCCAAAAGTCTCTACACCCTTCTGGAAAGAATAGGCTCGATGTAGCAAAGTGACAAGCAGTAGAAACAACCTATATCCGCCTACGATCAGCCGGGAATAACTCCTCGAAGGAAGATGTCGCCATATGTCCTCTAAAAATTTTGATTCCGGTACAAAATATTAATAAATGATGCCGAGCATGATCCCAACTTCGCCTACCAAGCAAGAGCTATATTTAATTTTACCTATTTTATCAAAAAAAAGAAAGGGCATGTGTGGTTGGCCCGTACTAGATGTATTTTAAGCGCGAAAATCTAAATTGCTATTTATAAAAGGGTGAAAATTTAACCATAGGAAAACCATCATGAAAATCAGATCCAACACATGGGCTTTTTTATTCGGGATGTCCCTCTTTATGGGTTGTCATCAGGAGCCAGAAATCGCAGAAAAGGAGGTCAAAACGGCCTTTGTCTCGACTTCCAAAACCTCTGGATCACTACCGGAAGGCGTTGATTCTCTTTCGGTGATTGGGGTTGGGGATATGATGCTGGGGACCAATTATCCAGACGGATTCCTGCCGCCGAATGATGGGAAAGACCTCTTGACACCAGTAAAACATATTTTGGAAGATGCGGACATCACCTTTGGCAACTTAGAAGGCGTGATCCTAACAGGTTCTGGGCAGATGAAAAAATGTGGAAATCCAGCGCTGTGTTATGCGTTTAAATCGCCCGATCATTACGTAAATTATTTCGTGGAAGCGGGTTTCGACCTACTTAGTATTGCAAATAACCATGTGGGAGATTTTGGTGATATTGGCCGAGAAAATACCATCATGCAATTACAAAAAACCCCCATTAAATTTGCCGGATTGCTTACACATCCCCATACAAGCTTTGAAAAAAATGGTATTAAATACGGGTTTGCAGCTTTTTCTCCGAATAATGGTACGGTTAATATTAATGATATTCCAAATGCAAAACAAATTGTGAAAGCACTTTCAGAGAAAAATGATGTCGTTATTGTTTCGTTTCATGGTGGTGCAGAGGGGGCAAGTAAGCGCAATATTACCCGAAAAAACGAAATTTTTGTCGGCGAAAACAGGGGAAATCCATATGCATTTGCTCGGGCGGTTATAGATGCCGGTGCAGATATTGTTCTGGGACATGGCCCTCATGTTACCCGTGCCGTTGACCTCTACAAGAATCGCTTCATTGCCTATAGTTTGGGAAATTTTGCCACCTATGGCCGATTTAACCTAAAAGGTGTATCAGGCGTAGCCCCAATAATCAAAGTTTTTGTTAACAAAGAAGGCGAATTCCTTTCCGCTCGTGTGGTTTCCATTAAACAAATCGGAGAAGGTGGTCCCGTTTTAGATGAAACCCACTGGGCTTTGCGGGAAATCCAATCCTTAACACAACAAGACATTCCAGAAGCCTCCATCATCATTACCGACGACGGAATTATCCGTAAAAAATAACCACCTATATCCCATTTTTTGTGATGTCTGTATATTTTCAAGACCAATTTTTTTACCACAAGGACTTTCCAGACGGAAAAATATGCGATCAATTTGACGGCTGTACATTTTCCGAACTTGCGTACAATAACGGTGATTTATCTGGGGCAGAATTTGTAAACTGCACGTTTAATGCCTGTGATTTGAGCATGGCAAAATTAGAAGGAACGGTCTTTCGAGAGGTGACTTTTAAGGGTTGTAAAATGCTCGGAATGCCTTTTGACCGCTGCAATAATTTTATCCTGTCTTTTTCGTTTAAAAATTGTATGCTCGATTTTTCTTGCTTCAATGGGCTTTCGATTAAACAAACCATTTTTGAAGATTGTAGCCTAAAAGGTGCTTTCCTCCTGGAGGCCAATATGGAAAAGTCAGTTTTTAAACATACCAATCTGCAGGATGCCGCTTTTGAGGGGACGCAATTAAAAGAAGCTGATTTTCGCACCGCACGCTATTTCCGTATTGACCCCGAAAAAAACAACCTAAAAAAAGCCCGATTCTCATCTGAAAATTTGGAAGGCTTGCTCTATAAATATGGCCTTCGGATCGGCTAAGTGCTTTGCCTTTACCCGAAATTGGGTCAAAACCGTATGGTTTGTAAAAAGTCTTGTCCGCCTTGTCTATCAACCAACACAAGTTATAGACTCTAAATTACTGTTATTAAATGAATTAACTTCTTAATAACCCATAGTTTACCTTTTTCCACTTATACCATCACAAGCATTCCTATATCATGCTCTTAGGGTATGTCGGCTTTGCCCAGCCAGCCGACCCCGCCTCATAAAAAGTCACCAGATGATGATAAAGCGTATTTCAGCTAATGCTTTTATTTACAAATACCTAAACTTATCAAAAACCAAGCCTTTAACGTGTTTCCGAGAGAAACGACTTTCATTTGGGAATCCTAATTTGTACAACAACGAGGAGCTAAACATTAAGATGTACGTTGTTTTAGCCCGTACTTTGCATGGCAGCCGAGAGTCCATTAATGCTTAACAAAAGACTTTCGTGCAGTTTTTCATCGTCTGCATGGCCTGTGGGTGTGGCACGCCAACGCTCCATTAAGTTAATTTGCAACAAGTTGATGGCGTCTGTATAAGGATTACGCAACCGGATAAGCGCCTGAATTACAGGCACATCATCCATCAAATGGTTCCAACCTGTTATGGTTTTGAGGGCATTTTCCGCTTTTTTATAATCTTCCAAAATCGCTTCATGGAAGTCGCTTGGCGTTGTTTGGGCGTATTGTTCGGCCATTTTCAGGCGCGCACGTCCCATTTCTCGTGCGGCATTTTGGAGTACAGCTCGGAATACGGGCCAATTTTCCCAAGCTTCTTGCAGCTGTTGGAGGTGACCTTCGCCACTGGCAATGTATCCCGAAAGTGCCTCGCCAATCCCAAACCAACCGGGTACATTGTAGCGGGTTTGCGTCCAAGCAAATCCCCAAGGAATCGCCCGAAGACCCTCAAAATCTACCTCCGAGGCCGATTTTCGCGACACAGGCCGTGAGGCAATTTTTAAACGGCTAATGTGTTCGATGGGGGTGATTTTGATATACCATTGCCAAAAAAGTGGATCATGAATGAGTTTGTGATAGGCCGCTTGGCTGCTTTTTGCCAATTCCTCCATCATCCTAAGCCGTTCTTGAGGCACACTTCCGCTTAGGTCTGCATCAGGGATACTGGCCTCCGCCAAGGCCGAAATCATGGCATTAACCACTTGTTCTAAGTGCCGGTGTGCAATGCCTTTGTGCGAATAGCGGAAAGAAATAACTTCCCCTTGTTCCGTAAAGCGAATCCGCCCATTCTGACAAGCTAAGGGCATGGCAAGGATTCCTTGGTTTGCGCGACCTCCTCCACGACCGACCGAGCCACCTCGCCCGTGGAATAATTGAAAATGAATGTGGTTTTTACGGCAAATTGCGGCCAATGCGCCTTGGGCCTTATGAAGCGCCCAATTTGCCATCAAATACCCGCCATCCTTATTGCTGTCCGAGTAACCAAGCATAATTTCTTGATAGTCGCCTCGGGCTTTGAGGTGTCGTTTATATAGCGGATGCGAAAATAGGGCTTCCATAAAAGGCATGGCTTGTTCCAAATCCTCAATCGTTTCAAAGAGGGGTACAATATCAATAGGCGCATCAATGCGGCGGCTACGCCCTTTCCATAAACCCACTTCTTTGGCCAGAAGCAGGACCTCGAACATATCCGACAGTTGGCTCGTCATTGAAATGATGTAGCTCCCGATAGCGTCCGGATCGGTTTCCACCATTTCTGCAATGACCCGCATCGTTTCGAGGGCTTCGCGGGTTTGTGGACTAAGATCCGACCAAGCAAAATCAGGTAAAAGCGGTCTTGGATTTTCCAATTCCTTTACCAAGACACTTTGGCGCGTTTTCTCTGAAAGAGCCAAATAATCTGGCGTTACTCCACCCAATTTGAGCAGTTCGGAAACCGCATGTTCGTGTACCCCACTGTGTTGACGGAAATCAATCGCATTTAGGTAGAAACCAAAGGTCTGCGCCTGAATAAGCAGTTTGTTCAGTTCGGGGGAAGAAGTTCCACTTAGCCAACCGTTAGACTCCACAGCATCACGGATGATTTGGAGGTCAGCTACCAAACGTTTACTGGAATAGATTTTCGGATTTGTCTCCATTTCCGCGAGACGACGCTGCATTAAACTTAGTTTCTGACGGAAAGGCTCGCGGCGATGAGGTGCTAAGACTTCCGGTGATAATAAGCCCTCTGACAAGTCCGCCGCTATCGAGTCGTTAAGACTTTTCACCACACCTACTTTATACGATGAAATACTCAGTTCCCGCCAAAGGTTTTTTAGCGCACCCTGCCAGTATTCGATCATCGTACCCCGTTGAAGTGCAAAGACTTGGCGGGTAACGGCTGCCGTAACCAAGGGGTTGCCGTCACGGTCGCCACCAATCCATGTGCGATAGCGAAGAAGGCTCCCCATTCCAGACGTTCGGGAAGGCGGAACACCATAATACGCCATAAGCGACTTTTGGAGGTCGTTCATAATATTGGGAACCGCCTCTCTGATGACATTGGTTCCAAAGTAAAGGGCATATTTTACTTCGTCCAAGACATTCAGGCTTTCAATGCGCACTTCATCCGTCGCCAAAAGCATAAGGATATGGTACTGTATTTCGTCGGTAAGCAGTTGCTGCTCGGTCTCCGTCTGCCCTGATTGAAAGCGTGCTTCTAAGAGGTTTGCAATGGACTGTTGTTTATAGAGAATACTGCGGCGGCGAGCCTCGGTGGGATGTGCGGTTAAGGTAGGTTCAATCCGGATGTGGCGGAGTAATTGAAGGGCGTCCTCAACTTCCATACCTCGTTCCTTCAACGCATAAATGGCTTCAGCGATAGACTCCCTGCGGGGCAGAGCATTGCTGGCGGTTTTAGAACGATTCCGGTTTACCCTTAAAATTTCTTGGCGTTCGGCTTGGTTAATAAGGTGGAAAAAGGCCGTAAAAGACCTTAGCAGCCATTGGATTTCCTCCACACTGAGGGCGTCTATGGCGGCGCGTGCCTCATACAATAAAGCGGGTTGATGGTCTTCGGAAGCACGTTCACATTTATGCCAAATCAAGGCCAATTGATCCAATACGGCCTCTCCGGCGTGTTTGGCAATGGCTTTTTTAAGCAAATTCCCTAAAAGGTTGACTTGATCCCGAAAAACATCCGACAATACTGCCGAATCAAGGTTGTGGGTATTAAAAAGCAAGTCTCGGTTTGGCATATTCTTATGACATAGGATGAGTATGCTCCTAAAATAAATTCAGCGCCACTTCTTGCGTATTTCCTTCACGTTATTTCGACTAAATAAAACCGCTTCCGAAATTATTTTTCACGGATTAAATAGAGAGCATCGCTTCGGAGGCTTTCTTGTGCATTGGGGAAGTCGGAAAATTAACCGTTCCTAAAGGAAGCCTATCGTTGTGGTCGGTCGAAGTGGTTGGGGCATTTTTGCAATTTGGCTGGCGTACCACGCGAAACCATAAAGCGCCCTATTTCTATTGGTTCGTCACGTCGGGAAATCGTGAGCGTCATGCGCTGTCCAGAGACGGTTCCAATGGCCGTGATAGGGTAGGTTGTGGGCACATATCCCTCTGGTGGAGGTGCGCCACTTCCGGGGGTATAATCACCACGAACCGAAAACGCGCCTGCCTTGTTGGCCAGAATAGGCTCATTGATCGTTCCAGAAGCACAAGAAAACTCAAGAATAGCACCTGTTTGTGTGACCATTAACGAAAGTTGTGCACTTCCCCATTCGCCCAACGAAACGGGTGTATTTTGGTAGGTATCACAACCTAAGAACAAACTTCCTAAGAAAATAAGGGCGGCTAAACGGGTCATGTTAGCACTAAAAATTTTTCCCTCTAAACTTAGGCGATACATCATACAGGCCAAAAGCTAAATTGATTGAGATTTGTTTGGAATGATCCCGATACCCGTTCGGTAATTATTGATTTTCAGCATCATTAATTGCCGGATGGAATCGGCTTGTTTTTTGGCTTTTTCAGCAGTTGGTCCAAAGAAATTGGTTTGGACGGTATAGTCCCACAACTGCTTCCAGCGGTCAAAATGGGCTTCCGTTAAGGGTTCTATCTGATCCAACTGGATGTGTACGGCCATCGGATTGCCTTTAAAACCGGCATTCCCAAAAAGAATCGCTTCCCAGAAAGCATACATTTTGGGTAAATGGAGCGCCCAATTTACCTTGGCGACATCATTAAAAATAAACCCGATCACGTCGTCTTCGCGAACCCGCGCATAGAAGGAGTCCACCAAAAGCCGGATGTCTTCAGTGGTTTCAAGGTCTTTTTTCATTTTTGGATAAGTATTTTAATTTTAAATGCCAATAATCAACAAGCAAAAGGCATTTTCTAAAGCGGAAACTTCATGAAATTCCCCAACAGGAATATCGATTTGGTCATATTGCCCTAAGTCAAAGTCGCCTGTTTTGGATGAATAGCGGACACGGCCTTCGAGTACAAACAGTCGGGCGGGAGCCGGTGCTTTGTGTTTTTTTAACACCATGCCTTCTACAAACCCAATGGCCACCACTTTGGTTTGCGCTGTTTTGGATAATGGGCGAAGAATTGGCTGAGTGGCCGTGGTGAGGTCGGCTTTAAGTTGGTGTAGTATAGTCATAATGTTTAGGTTTTGGACGAGTCATCGGAGAAACTTGCGGACATTTCTTCTTGGAAGGCGGTTTCGTTCTCATCTTCATCCGCAGCCTCCAAAATTCGTATTGCACGGTTTAAGGCTTGTCCAAAATCAGGTAAAACGTTGCCTTTTCCAATTTTGAACAACAACCTCGACTTTCTAAGCTCCTCCAAGACCGGCGGTTGAACGCCTGAAAGCACCAACTTGGTGCCCCGAGGCGAAACTTCACGATGCACATCTTCAATAGCTCGGAGACCCGTGGCGTCAATCATCGGTACATAGCGCATCCGTAAAATCAAAATAAAAGGTGAAGTCTCAAGGTGCTTTATTTCCTCTTGAAATTTATAGGCTGCACCAAAAAACATGGGGCCAGAAATCTCGAAGACCTCAATCCCTTTTGGAATGGTAAAATTGCTAAGATCCATTGGGTGAATAACCGACTCGGATTCCGTCTCGCGCAGTTGCAGGTCTTGCACCAAATCCACATGTGAGAGTTGCGCCATTCGAGTCATAAACAAGAAAGCGGCCAACACCATGCCCACCTCTATGGCAATGGTCAGGTCTAAAAGAACGGTGAGCAAAAATGTAACCACAAGCACGACGGTATCGCTTCCGCCACCTTGGACAATTCTTCGAAAAGACCGCCATTCACTCATGTTATAGGCAATCAAAACCAATATCCCTGCCAAACAAGACAAAGGAATAAGGACGGCTAAATGACCAAAAAACAAGACGATGAGCAAAAGCGTTAGGGCATGTACCAAACCTGCAACAGGGGTTCGCCCACCATTTTTAACGTTGGTGGCCGTGCGGGCAATCGCACCAGTTGCAGGGATACCACCAAAAAACGGCGTAACGACATTGGCAACACCTTGCGCCACCAACTCCATGTTCGATCGGTGGGTCTTCCCAATCATCCCATCTGCTACAACAGCGGAGAGCAAAGACTCAATCCCACCCAAAAGCGCAATGGTAAATGCCGGCTGGAACAGATCCTTAATCATCTGCCAGTCAACAGTAGGGAGCGAAGGTACTGGAAAGCCTGATGGAATCTCACCAAAACGACTACCAATGGTTTCTACGGGCCATTGGAAATATTGCGCAACAAACGTTGAGACCAAAATGGCCACTAACGATCCGGGAATCTTGTTGGTGAACTTTCCGAAGAGTAAAGAAATAAAGATTGTCCCTAAACCCAAAATCAAGGCATAGACGTTTAGGGAATGGAAGTGCGTGGTGTAAGCGCCCCACTTCTCCAAGAAATCGGAAGGAACCGTACCCATTTCTAAACCAAAAAAATCCTTTATCTGGGAAGAAAAAATAATCAGGGCAATCCCTGTGGTAAATCCCACAATGAGCGGATAAGGAATAAACTTAATGACCTGTCCCAATCGTGCAAAACCCATGGCAATAAGCATAAGTCCCGCCATAACGGTGGCCACCGTCAGCCCGTCAACCCCATATTGTTGTACAATGCCATACACGATAACAATAAAAGCACCCGTTGGACCTCCAATTTGTACACGGCTACCACCCAAAAAGGATATCAGAAATCCGGCAATAATGGCCGTAAACAACCCTTTTTCCGGTGATACGCCCGATGCAATGGCAAAAGCAATGGAAAGCGGCAAGGCTAAAATCCCCACGACAATTCCGGCGATGAGGTCGTTGGTGAGTTGCTCCCGATGAAAGGTGTGGAAAATGGTAAAGAACTTTGGCTTGAACACGGCAATGGTATCAAATGACAAAAAGCGATACAAAGAGGCCACAAATTAAGTAGCCCAAGGCCCAAAACATGATGCGCGAATACCAATTTCTGCCAAATGTCCCATTGGTTGCGCAAGAAGAAATGGGCAAGAAAGGATGAAGCAAGCGTTTTCGGGGCATAAATCCATGAACAGCAACCAAGCAAAAATATGGTTGGATGCGCCAAACAGTACCCCATAAACCATGATCTTTTTTTTGCATCAACGGCGTTATGATAGATAAAGCACATCCTTAAAATCTTATCAGCAAACAACTCATACTAAGATTTAAAGTGATAGCACTACACATCCATCATTTCAATAAACAAAGCCATGAAAAAAGTTCTACTCTTCTCAACACTCCTTTTATTGACCATCCAATTTGGAGCGGCACAAGTACAGCCCAAAAAGCCGAAGACAACCGGATCGGCGGATCGAACTTTGGAATCCCTTGTACCAAAACGCCCATCTGGGGTTGGCTGTAGTTGTTCAACCCTGCAAGCCCGCGGATTAACGGTCAGAAGTTACCGAAAGACCTTAAAGCCGGGTGCAAAAAATGTCACCTATGGCATTGACGTGATTTTTGAACCCGGTTTCAAAACATGTGGGGTCTCGTGGGATGCAATCGAATGGAATGGGACGTATTATAGGTTCAGTAACATGAGACAAACCTTTCATCGTAATGTTGGTGTTGTGAATAATGGCGAACTTTACTTCTTTGAAATGACCGTTCCGTATAACCCAGCAAGCGAGCCGCCATTTCCTGCCCGCTTACCGGATTCAACCCTTTGGGGGAAATTTGGTGACGTGGACTGTAAAGTAACCGCCTCCTATACATCCTATCATCGAGAATAACAAAAAACTGATTTAACGTTTCCACTGCCGGAGGTCCTTCAAAAGACTTCCGGCATTTTTTTGCAAAAGAAATCCGTTTCTAAATGGTTGGATTCATCGCATTTTAAGAGCGATCCCAAAATAGCGAGCGCGATATTCCTCCAATCAAGGGCGCAAGATTCGGGTATGTGTTTCACATTTCGGCATCAAAACTTATCATGAACTGGCGAGCCACAAATAAATGCCCATTGACACACTGAAATACAATGTAGGTTTCGTGCAGGGGCTTAAAACGATTCGCAACAGGCTTTTTTTTATTACATCGAATAGCAGATCCAAATGAGCAACCTTGCCACATGCTCTCCGGCCTGGTGATAACCCCATGCTTCTGCGTGGGGTTTACTGCAATAGCCACCACAAGCGGCTTTAGCCCTGAAGTACCAGCAAAAACACGATTTAGGTTATTTTGTGTAAAAGCCATTCCAAAGAAATAAATAAGCGATAACACTTTTAGGTGGTAGCAATTAGTGAGTGATAATTCGTAATCCTAAATATAAATATTTTTAAGTTTTGAAATTCACCCTATTTACCGAAAAAAGTAATGGAATGTATCATTGGGTGTATGTGTTTGGCATTTGGCGTTAGGGCTATTTTTGTTTGATGCCAGAGCTACGCTCCTCTTTCTTTAATTGCATGTACCTGCATCTACGAAGATTTTAGAGCTACGCTCCTCTTTGCTTTTGCGTGTACAAAAATTGCTCCCCGTAAAAAACAGGGGCATTAGCCCTGCCATCTTGATAGAATAAGGTATTGAAAGCGCAAAAACAGGGGCATTAGCCCTGCCATCTTCGTAGAAAACGTATTGCAAGCGCAAAAACAGGGGCGTTAGCCCTGCCAGCTTGATAGAATAAGGTATTGAAAGCGCAAAAACAGGGGC